>CAYUVX010000038.1:0-5645 GCA_964448325.1 uncultured Candidatus Saccharibacteria bacterium | reverse complement strand
GTTAACGGTCGCCTTTTTAGATGTGGGCCAGGGTGATGCTATTTTTATAAAAACTGCCGATGGGCACCAAATGTTGATAGACGGCGGAGCAAATAATGGAGTTTTGCGGGAATTGGGTAAGGTGATGCCTTTTTATGACCGGTCCATTGATGTGGTGTTGGCGACTCATGCTGATCAGGATCATATTGGTGGCTTAGTGGAAGTATTAAAGCGTTTTAAGGTAGATTTATTTATAGAGACAAATACTGTTTCCGCCTCAGCTGTATATTTAGAGCTGGAAAATTTAATAAAAGAGAAAAATATAAAGAAAGAAATTGTTACGGCCCGGGAATTAATTAACCTTGGTGGTGGGACTGAGTTTGATATTCTTTTTCCCACGCAGGATACGGCTGGCTGGGAGACAAATGAATCATCTATAGTCGGAAAATTAGTATATGGGGAAAGTTCATTTTTATTTACTGGAGATTCACCGCAGATAATTGAAAAATATTTAGTAGGGAAATATGATGGCTTTCTTGATAGTGATGTTTTAAAAGTTGGTCATCATGGGTCAAAAAATTCTAGTGCCGAGCTATTTATTGGTACGGTATCACCAGATTATTCTATAATTTCAGCCGGCTTGAATAACCGTTATGGGCATCCAACTTTAGAAGTTATAAATATTTTGACAGATTTGGGTGGACAAATTTTGCAAACTTTTGATCAAGGAACGATTGTTTTTAGTACTGATGGTCAGAGTTTAAATTTACAAAAATAAACATAAGCTATTACTTTATTATTCCGGCTTTTTTAAGAGTGGCATAAGCGCCATTCTTTTGAATAGTTTTGATAGCTTGGGTGGAGAGGGTAAGGTTGAAGGATTTTTTAAGCTCGGCAACATAAACCTTCTTTTTCTGAAGGTTGACATATTTGCGGACCATACCGGTAGGGTTAAATTTGGTAGCACGAGTGCGGTTTGAATAACCGCCTCCCATGATTGAACCTTTTTTTGTTATTGCACAGACTTTTGACATCGGAATGTATTATACTAATAAACACAAAAGCGAAACGTTTGGATATCTTAGCATATAGTGTTAAAATTGCAAGATGCAGATTAGTATATTTTTTCAAATCATTATTTTAATAATATCAGTTATGGCTCATGAAGTAGCCCACGGAGCGGCGGCCTATTATTTTGGTGACCCTACGGCAAAGAATATGGGGCGTCTGACATTGAACCCACTAAAGCATATTGATCTTTTTGGTTCTGTCATTCTGCCTTTCATTTTGGTCATCACAAAAGCAGGTTTTATTTTTGGTTGGGCCAAGCCAGTACCATATAATCCTTATAACTTACGTAATCGGCGTTTGGGGGAATTTTGCGTTTCTATAGCTGGTATTGCCACAAACTTTATTATCGCTATTATTTTTTCCTTTATTATCAGATTTGCTGGAGTTTTGAATTTATCACAACCGGTGGCTGATTTGATCATTTATATAATCTTCCTTAATTTGGTTTTGGGTATATTTAACTTGATACCAATCCCTCCTTTGGATGGTTCAAAGATTCTATTTACGATAGTTCCTTATCGTTTTGAACGACAATTGATGGTTTTTGAAAAATACGGGTTTTATTTCCTTATTATCTTTATTGTCTTCTTTGGCGGTTTAGTCTCGAAATTAGTATTCTCCTTAATGGGCTTACTATTATAGTTTCATACAAATCAAAATTTCCTTGCTTTTTTTTCTGCTTTATAGTATATTGCCGAGACAAACATGCCAACGATTAATCAATTAATAAAGAAAAACAGGAAGCCAGTACCACGAAAAGTGAAGTCTATTGCCCTAACTAAGGGTTTTAATAGCTTGGAAAACAGGCCGACTTATTATAATGCTCCTTTTAAAAGAGGGGTATGCACAAAAGTAACAACCAAAACTCCAAAGAAGCCAAACTCGGCTATCCGGAAAATTGCTAGAGTTCGTTTGACTAATGGTATGGAGGTTACTGCTTATATTCCTGGTATGGGACATAATTTGCAAGAGCACTCCGTGGTTATGCTACGTGGTGGACGTGTAAAAGATGTTGGGCTTCGTTATACTATTGTTCGTGGAGTTTTGGATGCAACAGGTGTAGAAAAGAGAATGAAAGGTAGAAGCCAATATGGTGCAAAAAAGCCGAAAGCTACAAAGTAGCTAGTATTAGTATAAAGTATAAGTATTAAGAATAATAAAATGCGAGGAAAATTAAAAACAAAACCAGCTTTAATACCCGATTTAACTTACAAATCCGTAAAGGTGACTAAATTTGTAAACTATATTATGGTAGCGGGAAAGAAAAATACTGCCCGAAAGATTGTCTATAAAATGTTTGATGAGATCAAGGAAAAGACTAAAAGTACAAATCCGCTTGAGATTTTTGAATTAGCATTATCTAATACTGCTCCAAACGTGGAGGTAAGGTCAAAAAGAGTGGGAGGGGCAAACTATCAAGTACCAGTAGAAGTTCGCCCGGAACGCCGAGCTGCCCTATCTATGAAATGGATTATTGATGCTGCCCGCTCAAAAAAAGGTGCTTCAATGCATAGTAAATTAGCTGATGAAATTATTTCTGCTTCTAAAAACGAAGGTGATGCTGTCAAAAAGCGTGAAAACACCCTCCGTATGGCCGAGGCCAATAAAGCCTTTGCCCACTTTGCTTGGTAATTTTTTGATTACAAAAAATTACCCTGAGCGTAGTCGAAGGGTTTCTTAATTCCCCTTTATGGGGATTTTTTGTTATACTAAACGGATGGAGAAGTTTAATTCTCAAAAGCACAGTGAATACATCAAGGATTTACCATTTTCTTATTTTTCGAGTATCCCATATTTAGATTTTATGGCTTATTCCTTTGAGAGAAATAATGAACATTTAATAGTTTGGCAGGATATTATTTACCCTCATGATTTTCCTTCGATTTTTCTTCCAAGGAATAAATCAAATTGGGTCAATGTTAGTGTTGCTTTTGTAATGCCTGAGGAAATTGAGAAAATAAAATCAGAAAAAATTGAAATAAAATTTACTAACACGGTGGTGCAGGAATATTTTTATAAGACCGATACTCTGTTAAACCCTAAAGGTAAATTGGGACAAAGAATAAGGCAGTTTGAGAAAAATTATGAATATAAAATTTATAATTCGTATCCATTGGACAAAGTTAATAACTTTTTCGAGTTTTGGAAAAGACAGAGAGAACATGATTCATTGACCTTTGAGGAAGGAGAAAAGCACTTTGTTTTTCTATTGGATAAACTTGATCAGTATGATATAAAACAGGTGTATATAGAGGTTGGAGGTAATTTAGTGGGTTTAGCTTGGGGAGTTAAGCATCAGTCGGGAAACTGGGTAGGCTTACATCTCAAGGTTAATTATGAATATAAAGGGTTGAGTAGATTTTTACATCAGGAGAGGGCTAAGCTATTTAAGGATTATAAATTATTTACACTTGGTACTGGCTCGCATGATTCTGGTATTACTCAGTTCAAGGAGGAGCTGGGCCCAAGCCTAATAATTGATTATCAATATGTTCTAACTGGAGATAAAATAAAATAAAATGGAACAATCAGAAGATAAAATAATAGATTCAGTAGAGGAAATTAGACAAGAAAAATGGGAGAGTATTCGTGAAGAGCTTATCCACCTGTCTTCTATTGATAGTTTTTCTACTGAAGAAGGAAAGTTGAGGGAGTATTTAATTGAACGTGCAGTAGAAATGGGTATTAAGACTGAGACTGATGAAAAAGGGAATTTATGGTTTTTATCTGATCAGCCCGAGGGAGAAATTATGCTTTGCGCTCATATGGATAAGGTAGGTAAGGGAGTTGAAATAGAAGTTGAGGGCGATAATGTAAAGGGTCGGTTAGATGATGCTTTGGGTATTAGTGTTATTTTGAGTTTATTTAAAGATGGTTTAAGACCCTCGGCTTTGTTTACTGTTGAGGAAGAGTCACAACAAGAGAAAGAGGGGGAAGACGGGCAGATGAAAATGTTGTGGAGAAAAATGAAAGGTGGAATATATAATGCTGGGGCTAGGCAAGCAGCAGATGAAATATTTTTGGGACAAAAGTCTATTCCTAAATTAATAATTATTGTTGATGTTTCAAAATCAGATGAAAAAGGAGGAGGTCCGCTAGTTTATACATCATCAATGCACTTTCGTTTTCCTAATTCTTCTTTAAAAAGTATTAGGAAAATTCTAGCTGATAAAGGCATTTCAGCTAAATATTTAGATGGTCAAGCTAATGACTCAATTGAGTTTACTTTTAGACCATTAAAAGGAGTTGCTGCAGTGGAAATTCATGTTGATGATATGCATACGGAGCATGAAGTAGCAAATGTACAAGATATCGTGGCTTTACACGATGCTTTAAAAGAGATTATAGAAAATCATGACAATGTAGAAGAGGCTGACAAACTAGCTGTTCATGCCGAGCCTAAAACAGGACCTTTTATCTTACCAGAATTTATGGAACGTGCTGAAAAGTTTGAACCATTTATTGGCCAGATAGATAAGGCCATACCTGCTGATTTAAAGAAAATAATTCCTATTTTACAGACTTGGTTGGAGAATCCAGCTATGAAAGTTCCTTCGGAAGATGGGGTTGGTGATTTCACCAAGAGATTTGAGAAAAATTTTACAACGGAAGACAGAAAGTTTTTCGTAGCAAAAGAAGGAGATGAGCTTGTTGGTGTCATAGAGCTTGGTGAAATATCTGACGAATTGAAGTCATTCTCTTTAGCTAAAAAATCTTTAGAGATTTATAATATTTATGTTGATAAAGTATGGAGGGGTCACGGTGTAGGTCAGCAATTAATTGATAAAGCTGAAAAAGAAGCTTTAAGCCTTGGAACGGGAGAATTAATCCTGAAAAGTGGTATAGTTTATAAGAACGTTAGTTGGCAATTTTATGCACAGAGAGGTTTTGAAGATGCTGGTGATATTAAGGATTATTATGGTCAAGGAGCAGATGCTAAAGTTTGGCGGAAAAAATTAACATATAAATAATGTAAATATGAAATTTAAAATTGCAGTAGTACAACAAAATATTAAGCAGTTTTTACCAGAAGCGAATATTAAAAAAGCTGAAGATCTTATTAAAAAAGCTAGCCATAAAGGAGCAACGGTCATACTTTTTCCTGAAGATTTTATTAATGGCCCTATTCTAGGTAAGGAACAGTATGTCGATTTTAACGGGCGATTCAAGAAAATATTTCAGGAGCTAGCAAAAAAATATACTATTGATATAGTTGCAGGTTCCTTTATAGAGGGAGATAAAAAAGGTTGGTATAACACCACTTATTATATTGATAGCCGAGGGAAAATACTTGGGAGATATAGAAAGATAAATTTATGGATATATGAAAGGAAATATATTACATCAGGTGAAGATATTGTTGTGTTTAATACAAAATACGGTAAGGTTGGTCTAGCAAATTGTTGGGATCTTTCTTCGCCTGAAATATTTAGGTCTTTAATGATCAAAGGAGCACGAATTATTTTTTGTCCAAGTTATTGGTTAGTTAAAGATGCTCGTAATGGTTATAAACACGATAAGGAAGCTATCGCCAAGGGTATTGATGCTTGGTGCGTGGCTAGATCATTTGAAAATGAAATTATTTTTATTTATTG
>CAYUVX010000037.1:0-5721 GCA_964448325.1 uncultured Candidatus Saccharibacteria bacterium | reverse complement strand
CTCTGCAAACGGCCATCAACAAAGATCCCACTACCCTTCTTTAAATATTGCTCAATAAGTTCTGCCTGCTTACCAAAGGCGACAACATTGTGATACTCCGTTGTTTCCTTTTTGTTACCATCCTTATCCTTATAAGTTCGGTTTGTTGCCAGAGCAAAATTTGTGACTTTAATTCCGGAAGGAAGAGCTTTTAACTCTGGGTCTCGTACTAGATTCCCGTAAAGAAATGCTTTGTTTAAATACATTCACTTGAGATAGGGAATTTTATTTTTTCTCTCCCTACCGATTAATCCCTCATAATCTTCAGATAAGATTTATTTGGGTGAATAATAACTATTCCTCAGAAACTAATTCTTCAATAGACTTATCTATATCCTCTAAATCTTTTTTGGAAGAAATTTTAACTTCTTCAGTTTTAATAGGCTTTTTGACTTTAGGAGCCTCTCCTTCAACTTTTCTTACTGTTAGTTTTGGTACGAACAAAGTGTTCTCTCTTACTGTCTTAATGAGTAAATAACGAAGAACATTTGGATTTTGATCCATAGCCTTCTTTATATCTCCCATTAAATCTGACTTAGTCTCGAACTTGATCCAACCAAAATAGGCGGTATCAAACTTTTTCTTAATGTCCGCGACAGACTTTGTCATTGAGTAAGCGAGGTTAATAAGCTTTGGTTCGCCTTCGCTAATCAGCGATCCCCCATCTTGTAGGACAATTGCCTTAAGAATTTCAACTTCTTTAGGTAAATTCTCCTCCGCCACGGTGGAAACTATATGGTAACCAAGTTCGTAAACTTGCTTACCACTCTCCTCTACTACTTTTGTTTCGACTTTTTCCATAGGCTCCACCTTAACATAAAAGAAGTTAAATATCAAACACCCGTTTGGCATTTTGGAGAAGTTGGAGGCGGACTAATTCAGGGTCTTCGCCGCGGATTTCAGCGATTTTTTTATAGACTTCTATAACATACGAGGGCTCGTTGCGCTCGCCACGGTGAGGCACAGGAGCAACATAAGGCGCATCGGTTTCTGCTTGGAGGCTTTCCAAAGGAACATTCTTAATAATTTTATCAAAATCATGCACGTAGGTAATAAGACCAACAAAAGAAATAGTAAAGCCAAGCTGAATGAATTTTTGCGCTATATCCAATTTCCCAGTAAAGAAATGAACATCCCCCCTGAAGGGATAGGTGTTAGGTTTAAGGTGTAAGGTGTTAGAAATATCAGATAGGATTTTATACGCATCAGCAAAAGCTTCACCCTTTACTTCTCCGTCCCGAATATGAAGCATTAAGGCTTTATCATATTTCAGAGCAAAATTTATCTGTTTGATAAAAATTTCTTTTTGTTTTCTTTTTATTCCCTCTATATCCCCTTCGAGTTTATAATACTCAAGGCCACACTCTCCCACCGCCACCACTTTTGGGTTTTTTACTAACTCTTCAAACCCGCCCAGATCAAAATCTATTCGGGCAGGCTCTTTCTCATTAAAATTAAATACGCTATCGTGTATCTTTCTGGAATCATCAATTTCATCAAACCCGCCTGCTCCCGAAGGGCGGGCAGGACCAAGTAAGCCATGGCTTACTTCAGTTTCGGTGATATTATGGGTGGGGTGTTGACCAATACAGGCCCAGATATTTTCACTCTCAGTGGCTACTTTGACAGCTTGCCTAGAACTTTCCAGATCTGCGCCTATAGCAATAGTCCCCACCCCCGCTTCTTTCATGCGGTTTATTACTTCGGTTTTATCTACACCATAATCTTCGAAACCAAGATGAGAATGAATATCAATATATTTAATCATAATATATAGCCTACCGTTTTTTGTGGATAACTTCAAGGTAAATCGCTTGACGATTAAGTTACTAAAAAAGTATTATAAGAGTAGACTCTGATCAAAAAAAAAGGGGGAGGCGGAAATGAGAGAAATATTAAAAGGCGTCGTTTGCCTTATCCCTCTCACACTTCTCATCCTGAAAAATTATAGAATGGAAAGGGAGCAAAAGCTTTTCGATGAAATTGCCAATGAAAATCTACCAGGGAAAAAGGAGAAGTGAAAGATCAGTCTTGCGGGTCGGCACATCCTGTGCCGACCTTTCTTATTCCTTTCTTAAAAAAAGTGGAGCATCAGGAGCTTTATTTGCTTTAACTAAATCTTTAATCTTTTTAGAAGTCTCTGGCATTATGGGGTTTAACATTCGGCCAATAGTATATAAACGAAGAACTAAATCTTTTATTATTTCCTGCCCTTTTTCCGGATCCGTTTTTACTAATTTAAAAGGCTGAGTTTCCTGAATTAATTTGTCCGCCTCGGCTATTTTTTGCCATATCAAATCTGTTGCCTTCTGGATTTCAAATTTTTCTAATAAATCGAAATATTCCTGGGGAATAGTTTTTTCTGGGATCTGCACCGGCCTGCCTGCATAGGCAGGCTCATTCAAATTTGTCTCTGCCATTTTCATCACCCGGCTAGCTAAATTACCCAAACCATTGGCCAAATTGGCATTATAGGCCTCTTTGAACATCTCGGCAGTCATAGGGCTATCCTCAAACGGGCTAAGCTCACGAGTAACATAATAACGCATAGCATCGGTACCATAATTTTCAATAAGCTCAACTGGGTCTATACCATTTCCGAGTGATTTACTCATTTTCACTCCACCCGCCCCGGTTACAAAACCGTCTACAATAATTGTTTGAGAATTTGGAAGGCCAGCGGCCATAAGCATTGCTTGCCACATAGCGGTTTGCTGACGTAAATTATCCTTTCCACAATACTGAACCATACCGCCAGTTTCTATCTGCCATTTAGTAAATTTTTCCATATCATCTGGCCAGCCAATAGCAGAAATATAATTTACCAAAGCATCAAACCAGACATACATTACCTGCCTACCGGCAGGCAGGCCTGACTCTTCACCTGGAACCTCTATTCCCCAAGGCATCTTTTCCTTTAATCTAGAAATACTAAAGTCCTGCAAACCAGATTCTACGAAATTTTTTATTTCCTTAAAACGGGATTCCGGAATAACTAAATTAGGATTCTTTTCATATAAATCCAATAAAGGTTTTTGAAATTCGGAAAATTTAAAAAAATAATTTTCTTCATCCCTTAATTCTAATTCCTTATTCGGATGATCTGAACATTTACCATCTACTAAATCAGAATCTGTTTTTTCTAATTCACAACCAACGCAGTATTTTGTTTGATAATTCTTTTTATAAACATAATGATTTTGCTCACAAATCTTCCAAAAAGCTTGGGTAGATTTTATATGACTTTCATCAGTAGTTCGAATAAAATTACGGACAATACCCTCTTCTTCATTGACTCCTAGTAATTTTAATAATTCCTGAAATTTATCAGCATAAAAATCTGTAAACTCCTGAGGAGTCTGATTATTTTCCAAAGCTTTTTGATATACTTTTTGTCCATGCTCATCCGTTCCAGTATTAAAAAACACTTCATAATTAATTAATCTTTTATACCGAGCAATTACATCCGCTCGGACAATTTCCAAGGCATGGCCCATATGAGCCGCTGCGTTTACATAAGGAAGCGTAGTGGTAATGTAAAAATTCTTAGTCATAATTAGACACTATGTTTTAAAGTATTTTGTTCAGCCAAATCCTTATTTTTCTGTACATCGGCAATAAATTCCATTAAGGCTGCAGTCACAGGAACGGAAAGAAGAATCCCCAAGAAACCGGCAAATTTACCACCAATGATCAAAGCTAAAATAACAATAATTGGTGACACACCAACTACTTTTTTCACGACCAAAGGATATATTAAGTGATTTTCAAATTGTTGAATAATAATAAATAGTCCCAAAACTAGTAAACCGGTAGTCAATCCACCATCCACAAAGCCAAATAATATAGCTGGGATGGATGCCACGATTGGTCCAAATAAAGGGATAATTTCAAGGACACCAGCAAGTACGGCCAGAATTAGGGCGTTTTGGACACCAAGAATAACCAAACCAAGATAAACCAAGACTCCAACCAAGATTCCCAAAAGCAATTGCCCCTGCATCCAGTAACCTATTTTACTCTGTGACCTTTTCCAAAGGTTAATAATATAAGCCTCATTTTTAATTGGTGTAATAAGCTTTAGAAACTTTTCTACTCCTCCCTCTTGCACAGCCAAATAAAAGGATAAGACAATAATTAAAATAAAGGAAAATGCCCCTCCAAAAATACTACTAGCAATATTTATTAAATTGTCAGAGGTATTCGTATTTAAAGATTGAAACCTGTTTATCAGATCTCCTAAGGCAGAGGACTTGTTTGAGCCAGCAGATATACTACCAATAATTTGTTTACTATTATTAAGCCCCTCAGATAAGCTAGTTGCTACCTTGCCAGTTTCTACTATCTTGGCATCATTTAAAGGATCCCACAGAGTAATAGAATTTAGATATTTTGGAGCATTATTTAGAAGATTGGCCGCTTCATCCATAACTGGTGGAATGAAAAAATATAATAAACCAGAAAAAACCAAAACCACACAAATATAAGTAGTAATAACGGCAAAGAGTCTCCTGACTTTGTATTTACCAAACCATTTTATCAAAGGCTCCACCGCTGAGGCAAGAACTACGGCAGTTAAAACAACTAAAACTAAATCCAGCATCCAATACATCATAAAGGCAATTAAAAGAATAATTAAAACCTTAATGATAGCCCCCGAACTAATATTAATAGTAACGTTTTTACTGGGTTTTTCCATATTAGTATTATAGCATACTATTTTAGAATTTTAAAATCTCTTCAAATTCAGACTGATCATCAAAATGTCCAACAATTGCCAGATTTAATCTTTGATCCACAAAAATTTCCTTGGCAAGTAATCTCACATCTTCAGCGCTTACACTTTCCACCTCTGCTTTTAAAACTTCTGGAGTCTTGATTATTTCATTCATAATCTCCTGTCCACCATAAAATTTGGTCAAAGAATCTGAGGACTCCAAAGAAAGATACATAGTGCCAATTAAATTCTGTTTCACCTTTTGCAATTCATCCTCAGAGACTAACTCTGTCTTTAGTTTATTTAATTCGGCTAGTATAACGGTAATAACTTCCTTTACCCTTTTATTATCTACACCAGTATTAATGGAAAAAACTCCATGATCCGTCATAGCATCCTGACTAGCATGAACATAATAGCAAACCCCCATTTCATCCCTTAATTTCTTAAATAAACGTGAGCTCATACCAGCATCTAATACTCCCACTAAAACATCCATAATGTGTGATCTCTTATCATAAATATTAAATGTTCGAACACCTAAAATAAGGTGAGCTTGATCTGTTTCTTTTTTATAAATTAATATTTCTGGCTTGGTCTGGCTTTCCAGAACTTTTTTCTTGTCCCCTTTTTCTAATTTAGGCATACTAGAAAATATTTCCTGAACTTTTTCTATCACTTCCTCTTCAACAAAATTACCAGCTATAATTACGGCGGTGGCTTGGGAAGTGTAAAATTCCTTTCGATAATTAATAAAATCCTCCCTCTTCATATTTTTTATATTTATAATCGGACCAAGAATAGAACACCCCGCTGGCTGATCCCCGTATAATAATTCTTCAAAAACATAACTGACTTTCCTCTGGGGTATATCCTCAGACATATTTATTTCCTCTATAATAACCCCCTTCTCTTTTTCCATTTCTTTCTCATCAAATATAGGGTTCAAATACATATCAGAAACA
>CAYUVX010000036.1:0-5840 GCA_964448325.1 uncultured Candidatus Saccharibacteria bacterium | reverse complement strand
ATGAGTAAGGGCTGGTTAGATCCAAATAATGCTGGGACAAGTGTAATTTTTCAGGAAATGGTAGAATCATATACAACGGGACGGGAAAGTTTGTCTAGCGCTATTAGCACCGCTTCTGATAGAATAGGTAGTTTATTAAGATAAAATATGTCATTTTTAAAATTAAAAAATAGAAAGTTCCTTGCTGGTATAGTTTCTTTATTAATGCTCTTTATTTTTCTAATACCTATCATATCATTTGCTAAATTAGTTACCTGTGATGGAGCTGATTGTGATTTTAATAAATTTGTTGAAATGATAAATGAGATTATTAATTGGATTATTGGTATTGCGGGGGTTATATTTACAATTTCATTTATTTATGGGGGTTTTCTATGGATGACCTCGGGAGGGGATTCTGGAAAGACAGGGAAGGCCAGAGATATACTCTGGAGTACTTTGAAGGGATTTGTTATAATATTAGTGTCTTGGTTAATAGTTTATACAATAATACATACTTTGGTTGATCCGGGCCAGGAAGATTCGATATTAAAGTTTATTAAATAGGCAAATTAATTTTAGGAAAATGCAAAAAATAAATTATAAGAAAATAGGCGGATTCGTTGTTTCCTTATGTCTTTTAGCTATGGTTTTGTTACCAGTTGTGATGGTGTATGCAGGTCCACCTGTAGATGGATCAAAAAGTAATACAACTATAGAAAATCCTCTCGGAGCTGGTAATGACAGCGTGGAGGCCCTTATGTTAAAGATAATGACATTAGTGGTAACAGTGGGGGCAATTGTAGTTGTATTTTTTATTATTTATTCTGGATATTTGTTTGTTAAGGCTCGTGGTAACCCAACAGAAATAGAAAAAGCCAAGAGTACTTTTTTTGCTACCGTTATTGGAGCGACCATTCTCTTGGGAGCTGATATCATTGCTAATGTTGTAATTAATACGGTTAATACAATTAAAAATTAATATGAAAAACTTTAAATGGTTAATAGATAGTATTGTTCTAGATGGTATTTTAAGGCCCATCGTTCCCGTATTGATAGGTTTGGCTGTGGTGGTGTTTATTTACGGCGTGCTTACTTTAATGTTTTCGGACGGGGATAAAAAGGAGGAGGGAAAGCAGTATATGATATGGGGAATTGTTGGCCTATTTGTTATGGTGTCCGTTTGGGGCTTGGTGGCCGTATTGCAAGGCACATTTAATCTGGAGGATAAGCCTCAAACAATAAAAATAGAGAGAATACAGCCTATTCAGATAAACTAGGATTTGTATGTATAGTATAGTTGCTCAATTTTTTATTAAAAGTTATAATAATGTGGTAAAATAATTAAAGGTCGTTAAATAAAATTATTATTAGAATTTATTAGTTAATTTATTAAAAAAATATATATTATGAAAAAGTTAGTTAAAATCGTCGTGGGATCAGTTTGGGCATTACCTTTTCTAGCATTGGCTCAGACACCAAATTTGGAAGGTAGTTATTTTAGTACTCTTTTAACTCAAGCTGGTTCCTTTCTGGATAAAATAGTTGTTTTCCTTATTGCAGTAGCAGTTGTATGGTTTGTGTGGAATGTTATTAAGTTTACAATGGCAACAGATGAGGATAAAAAAGGAGAAGCTAGGACACAGATGATTTGGGGTATAGTAGCCCTTGCCGTTATTATGTCTATTTGGGGTCTTGTAAATGTACTTCAGGGGGCATTTGGTTTAACAACAGTTGGACCAACGGGTGGTGCTGATGCATTAAATAACCTTGTTCCCTAATATTTAATTGTATATGCTATATACTGATACCTTAATACAAAATATATTAGATAATATTGTTAACCCATTGGTTCTTCTGATGATTGGGTTGGCGGTGGTATATTTTCTCTGGGGTGTATTTGAATTTGTTCGTAATGCGGAAAGCTCTGAGGAAAGGAAAAAGGGTGGAATGCATATGCTATATGGTGCTCTAGGATTATTTATTATGGTTACCGCTTATGGAATATTAAATTTAATTCTAAGGACAATAGGGAAGTAAGGCTAAAAATAATTTAGGCAAAATAAAGCCGGGCCACCACATGTCGTGGTGCCCGGCTTTGTCGTTCATCGGTTTGGAAACCTCCTTTATTTGTATCTTAACCAGCAGGATAGTGGATTCCTGTACCCACGACATATTAATGTCCCTGTCCAATTTACGCCATCAGGACTTAGGTTACAGACTAGGGAATCTCCATCCTGGAAATTCCTCAACCGCCCCGTTAGCTTTCCACCTTCCCTCCTGAGTCGTATATCGGCAACCAGGAATCCTCTTACATCGTAGAGATCGACCCAGAAAAGTTTACCGTCATCCTTCACGTCTGCCGTAAAGGTAGATTCGGTATAACCATCTCTAGTTCTATCTCCCACAGCCATACTCCAGTGAAAGACCCTTGTCCTCCCGGAATGTACTGCCGACGTTCTGGCTATCAGTGCTTGCTTATTCTCCTCATGTTTGAACCAGAGGAAGAGAACAGTAGCAATAATCGCTAGTACAACTGTCCAACGAAGCACACTACCGATCCAGGACCAGTTTCTCACCGGTCTTGTTCTAACCACAACCGCTGGAGGTGGTGTACCAACAGCGGGCGCAGTAGGTGCTGGAGTAGGTGCCGAAGGTGGCGTTGTTGTAGGTCTGGGTTTGGTTACCCTAGCTGACTTTACCGCTTGTATTGCCAGATAGGTTACCACAACTCCAATTCCGATTATTACCGGATAGGGTAACATCTCACGCTCCTTTCTTGACTTCCACGGCCTTGTCGGGACTATGAATTTTCTTCATGGTTTCCATTGCACTCGCAATAGCCCCCATGAGTCCATCAGCCCCAACAATGCTATACTGGGCCTTCTCGACAGTCTTTTCTGCTGTCTCAAGGGCCATAGCATATCTGCCAGACTTTGTCCTGGCAATAGCCGCCAACTTAGCTTTTCCTTCGGCTTGGGCGGTAAGCATACTGAGCTCTGCTGAAGCTGCCCCTTTTCCGGCCTCGATCGCTGCTTCCTTCTCTGCTGTTGCTGTAACAACAGTTCCTACAGCAGCGATCTTGGCCGTGGCAACTTTTTTCAGGGCTTCGTTTATACCCTTATTTATGTCCACGTCAATCAGTTGGGCTGTATCAACATCAATACCCCAAGACTCATCATCTGGAGTGTTTGTGTTGTTCCCAACTAATTTTTCAATCTCCTTCCGTATCTCCTCGTCGATTTTTGTTCTGTGAGCAATAATTAGAGCGGGGGTTCGCATGGCAAACTCGTTTCTAATTACTGCCTCGGCAGTATCTCGGAGCTGTCTTTTTGCTTCCGTAACGCTACCAATTGTTCGAACGAATTGAACAACGTCCTTAACCTTAAATCTGATTATGGCCGTTGGCTCCAGTGTCATTCGATAACCGAGTGGATCTCCCTCAACGAAGGCGGGATCTATACTGAATACGGGATCATTCTTCACTATTTCGTGTGAGCCAGTTGTAGCTCGAATAGGAAGAACCTTTTTTCCCAACAGTATACCTTTTTCATCATCACCTGATTTATCAATCTCCTCCGGTTCTCCCGGAATCTGCATTTGAAATGTCAAGCGAGATATTCTTTTGAGACTACAGATGAGCCAGGGGACAAAAACAAGTCCACTACCAACTCCATATATAGGTGCTCCAAAAAGCAAAAGAGCTGCCTTCTGGTCGGATGCAACGGCTCTGAAACTGAGTATGAAGCAGATCAACTGCAGTGAAGCAATGATCCACCCCCAGTTCCAGAGATTTGCATGGTCAATGGATACCTTGCCCGTAATGAAACGGAAATCAAGGAATCCTAGAGCGACGTAACACAAAACAAAAAACAACACAATCATGAACTTCTTCATCTCACTCCTACCTTTCTGCGCAGTGCGCAATCGACTCTACTACATTATTTTGTTTCCAAACCTGTCAAAGAGCACAGGTCCAGTGGGGACTATCCCCACTTTCAGTTCTATTATTAATATTAGCATATTTAGGTCTAAAAGTCAAGATTAAATGGAAAATATAAACGTTTGCTATCTACAATCATATTCTATATAATATCAATAGTATTTATGTTGTTATTCAGTTTAGATTTATAAGTTAAATATTAATGTAATGTCAAAAATTGATAATACACAAGAGAGCGAGGAAAAGGATTTAACTCCAGAGGAGTTAGAAATAAAGGAGAAGAAAGAGGCAGATGAACTCATTAAAAGAAATTTAAATGATCCGAAGTTTTTGAATTTCTTACAAAAGAATCCAGATGCTATTGAGGGAGCAAAGGACGATCAATATTTAAGAGGAAAGATTTCTGTTTTTGAGACAGTGCAGGGAATTAAAAACCAAGTAAAAAAATTCATAACTAGTGAATCTAGTGCCGATTTTGGAGATATAGTAGAAGGACCATTTATTGATAGTTTAGAAGGGGTAGCTATAAAAAATCCAGATGAATTGTTGGGTTTTTCTGAAAAGATTTCGGCATATATTGCCGCCATGGATAGAAACAAGGCCTTAGAGGAAATGTATCAGCAAACCGCTAATCAGCTTGGAATTGGAGTTGACTATAATAAACTAACGACCGAAGAAAGAGTTCAGTTTGTAAATGATGTTCAATCAAGATTTGATCTAGTATTAAGTGGCGTAGAACAAGAATTATCTGATACTGAAAAGGGAAGGGGTCTGTCAACACATTTCTCTACAAAAGCAAGAGCTACATTTAGAGCTAAGAGGGGTGATTTAGAACAAACAATTGCAGGATTAAAGCTTGGGCAAGAAAAATTAGATCAAAAGTCAATACTTACTACTTTAGATCAAATTAAAGGTGTAAGGGAGAGTTTAAAAGGTAATGAAGCTTTTGAAATACTTAAGACAGAGTTCAATAAAAGGGCCGTGGCAAAAATGAAGGAAGCTTGGATTGGTAGGGATTTTAAGACTCTTGCCAAGAATAGAGTTGTATTTGAAAGAATGAAAGAAAATAGTAGTGTTCTTGACGATACTCAATTTGAGGAGATTGAGAAAGGACTTAATAAACTTGCAAAAAAAGAGCTTGGTGAAGATACTGGTAAATTAGCAGATAGTAAAGAAGGGGCTACTTTAAATTCTTTTGAAAAAGGGGTAGATGTTATGAGAAAAAAAGGTTTAAATCTAGGCTTAAGTATAGAGGAATGTAATGAACAAATAACCATTACACTTAAAGATAAAATAAAAGAATTAGAAATTAAAAAGGATCCACAAGCTAGAATAAAGATTATTTTAGCAAATAGAATATTAGCTAATCTAGAATAAATATATGACTGATGATAAAAAACAAAAAGCCAAGGATGAATTTGCCAGTATTGTAAAGGCGGATATTGATGTATTATTTGATAAGCCCTTATCGGATTCTGAGATGGATAGCGTTATAGTGGGGGAAATGGGTGCAATTATAGAGGATATGACAGCAATGAATAATATTAGTTCTGACCTAATAGAGGATACAAAGGACACACTTGACACTCTCAAGAGAGCAGAAAGCGATATTGTTGATTTAGATAAATTATTAAAAACCAAACAAGATTTAGATATGGCAGCTTAGTTTTGTTTTGTGCGCGGGAGAGGAATCTTTCCTTCAACTAAATTTTCGCCGTCGCCCTGCCTACCGGCAGGCAGGTCAAATTTGTTTAGGCACCGCCTCACTAAATTTTCTGTTGAAAATTATTAGTTCCGGCGTTCAAGTCCACTCCTACTGTAAAAACAAAAAAGAAAATGCTAAACACATTTTCTTTAAGCTTTTGTGCGCGGGAGAGGACTTGAACCTCCATGCCTTACGGCACCAGTTCCTAAAACT
>CAYUVX010000035.1:0-5843 GCA_964448325.1 uncultured Candidatus Saccharibacteria bacterium | reverse complement strand
TTCGCGGAAAGTTAGTTAAAGATCCCTGGATTGGTACTGAAGCAGATGTTGATTTCACTCAATTCGATCCAGATTCTATTGATACAGATGCAAGGAAGTTGCAACTAGCATCCTTTTTCCATGAACGCGCTAAAAATGCTCTTAAAGAATATGCAGTAGAAAATAATAAACCGGCTGTGAAGCCTGTTATGTTGGTGGTGGCAAAAGACACAAAGCATGCTGGAGAATTGCGTGCTTTAATTGATAGCGATAATTTCCGAGGAGGAGAATTTAAAGGGAAAGTTATTGAGATACACACAAAGCTTAAGGGAGAGGAAGCAGACGAAAATATTGAAAAATTGATTTCACTTGAAAAACCAGATAATCCAGTTGAGGTTGTGATTCACGTTAATATGTTAAAAGAAGGATGGGACGTAACAAACGTTTATACTATTGCGCCATTACGCCAAGCAGCTGCTGCAATTTTAACTGAACAAACTATTGGTCGTGGTTTACGTTTGCCTTATGGGGAAAGAACGGGAGTTTCTTTAGTTGATAGGTTGGTGCTTGTTGCTCATGAACAGTTTGCTAGGGTTGTGGCGTTAGCAAAAGACTCTCCGCTTATCCAGGGAGTGGAGAAGATCTCTGAAATAGAGGCTAAAGAGGTAAAAGTTTTAACTGAAATACAGCCGGTAGCTCTTGATGCCGTCAGAAAAGAGATAACCAAGAACGAAGTGGTAATGCAAGAGGTTGAAAAACAAGTTGAAGAAGAAGTTGCTAATATGCCACAGGCAAAAATGATGGACGAATCTGTAATAGAAAAATTGAAAGAAACAAAGACAGATGAAAAGATAGTTAGTTTATCAAGAGCTGTTTTTGGAGCAACCGAATTTTCTAAATATAAAGGAGAGCAATCAAAGGCATCTTCCGGAGATTCTTCTATGACGCTTCCTTTGTTTGGATCTTTTAGTGATGAAGCAAAAAATGAACTTTCAAAAATTGCGCAAAAAACAGAAGAGATGATGGAAAAAAGAAATATATCTATTCCACGCTTAATGCTTACTCCTCATTTTGGAGAATTAGTAATTGAGGATTTTGATTTAGACACGGGTATAGGAATATTGCGTACATATACAAACGAGAGAGCTATTCTTGAAGAACAATTACAAAGTAATCGTGAGAAAAATTTATTTAATGAAGAGGTGCCCGGGAGAACAATGACCGAAATAACTAAGGTAAGCAGTTTTGGTGCACATACGAGACAGACACCACAAAGCACCGTTATCGCTGCACTTCTTGATTTTCCATTAGTTGATTATAGTGATCCTAATCAGAAACAGTTGCTATTAAAACTAGCCGATCAAGCAGTTAAACATTATCTAAAGAAGGCAATCGATGAGGAAAATCTTGCATTAATTATTGAAAGTAACGCACGCACGATTGCGGAAGATATTTATAAACAAATTTTAAACCACAAAGAATTAAAATCTGAAGGATATCAAGAATCAGATGTAAGAGAGTCGAAACCGTATCTGGAACAATATAATATTTCCTTATCATTTGGTGAAAAACCCGTTTCTTTGGAGTCGCAGGTTGATACGTTTAACGCCAAACTAACTTATGGACAGTTTCAGAAAGCTTGCCACTCGATATATCGTTTTGATTCTTCGGACGAAGCACGATTGGCTTACCTACTTGATAGAGATAAATCGGTTGAGAATTGGCTTCGCCCAGCGCCAAACCAGTTTGAGGGGTTATATTGGCGCGATGTAGATGGTAGCCAGGATCATCGTTATGAGCCCGATTTTGTTGTTGAATTAAAAAAAGAGATTGTGATGGTTGAAGTGAAGCCAGAGAACGAAATTAACGAGCCGAGCGTGCAGGCGAAAAAACAGACAGCAGAAAAGTATTGTGAAGTTGTAAATAAAAATATTGGCAAGTTTGCAATAGAAAAACCCTGGAGTTATATTATCGTTTCAATAGAAAAAATTACAATCCATTCTACAATAGATGGATTATTAACATAGAAAATTAATTGAGAAATTAAAATTATGAAAAATATTTATCCGGACAAAAAACTTTTGCAATCTATTATAAGTGATCTTAGAAATGGCAGTTATGGTATTCCAGATTTTCAAAGAGATTTCGAATGGAATCCACGTGACGTTGCTGAATTGATAAAATCAATTTTCGAAAACTATTATATTGGAACGTTACTACTTTGGAAGGCAAGCCGTGAGAATATAGAGTATTTAAGTTGTACGCCGATTTATGGATCAAAGGACGACGGTAAATTCCAGCATATTGTTCTTGACGGTCAGCAAAGATTAAGTGCTCTTTATTATGCTTTTTTCGCACCTAAGAAGAATTTTCCAACAAGAAGATCGGCGTATTATTATGTGATCTATTTGGATAAGCTTTTGGAGAATAATTATGATGAGGCATTTGATTACATTACTTCTTCCCGTAAAAGCGATGAATTGATTGAAAATGAAGAGTTACAGTTTGAACAAAAGATATTTCCATTAAAGGTTTTTGGGGGTAAACCTCATCTATGGAGTCTTTGGTTACAACATTATAAAGAATATTGGGAGAAAAAAATCGAAAAAGAAAAAGCAAAAGAAGAATACGATGCCATAGAAGAAATATTTGATAGTACCATCAACGAATACCATATAAGTTGCATTGAGCTTGACCAGGAAATTGAAGTAGAAAAAGTGTGTGATATTTTCCAGCGCATTAATAGCACTGGATTAGATTTGAACATTTTTGATTTAATGAACGCATTACTTAGACCTAAAGATATCCGTTTAAAGTCCTTATGGGAAAAAGAAATAGCTGGATTCCAATCGAAGTTGCCGGATACGGACAAAGGAAAGATTTATGTGTTGCAAACGATGTCTATTATGCAACAGGTGTATTGCGCTCCAAAATTTTTGTATCATTTAATTCCGAACGCCGTTAAATTGGTAAAAGAAGGGTCTGGGAAGTTTAAAAAAATAGTATTGATTGATTCGAAGGACCAATTTTTGAAACTTTGGCACGAGAGCATTGACGAGATGAAGAATGCTTTAAAAATAATAACTAACCACTCTGATTTGGGCGTTATCCGAGCGAAGTTTTTCCCTTACCCGACAATGCTCCCAATTTTTACGGCTATAAATATTGAAAAAACTAAAAGCATTTATGTTAATAGAAAAGACATAGAAGACAAAATCCGCTTTTGGTATTGGTCCTCGATTTTTACGAAAAACTATTCTAGTTCAGTTGATACACAAATGTCTAAAGATTTTCTAGAAATGAAAAAATGGTTTTTAGATGACGATGCCATTCCTACGGTTGTTTCTGAGGCAAGGAAGGTTTTTTCAAATATTGACTTAGAAAGAGAAGAAAACCAAAATTCTTCTATATATAAAGCGATATTTTGTGTATTAATTAGAGAAGGAGCCTTAGATTTTATATCCTATGAGTCGCCACTTTATTCCGAATTAGAAGATCATCACGTTGTTCCTAAGTCCTGGGGGAATAAAAATAAGGTTGAGTCAATCAACAGTATCCTAAATAGAACGCCAATATCTGATGTTACTAATAAGAAAGTGATTAGAGATATCTTGCCGAATGTATATATTAAAGAAATGTTAAAACAGGCCAAAAAAGAAAGCGATGTGTATGAATTATTCGAAACACACCTAATATCCCGTAACGCAGTATCTATTTTATTGAGAGATAAATTTGGAGCCACCGATTATCAGGAGTTTATAAAAGAGCGCAAAGAAGCGATTATTAGAAAAATTAAACAACTCATTGGTGGACAAACAGAGCTGGAAAAAGAGATAGAAGAGAATCCAAATCAGGCTTTAAATCTTTTTGAAACGAAGATCAGGGATTTTATAGATCAAAAACTTACTAAAAAATGCGGGGCGGATTACTGGAAACAGGGAATTCCCGGAGACGTGAAAGCAAATATAGATAAGAGGCTCGAGAAAGAAGCAAAAAAGAATCCGTTCCTTGATGGAGTCGTATCGCCCAGAGATAAGATAAACTATATTGATATGGCTGAGTATTTTTCAGTTATTCGGTATAATTGGGATATTTTTGAAGAATATTTTAGTAATCGTGAAAACTCTTTAATACACTTCAACAATATTTGTGATTATCGTAATCCGGAGAAGCACGCCAGAGATAAAAATAATGTTGTAAGAAAAATGGGCGAGGCATCGTTGGAGTGGGTTATTAATATCATTGAGAAAAAGCTGAAAGAAAATTTAGAGCCGGTAGGAAATCATGTCGACGGCATGGAAGGGGGAAAGGCGAGTGCCACTTCAGAAAAAATTGAAAAAATATTTAATGACCTAAGGAATAAAATAAACGGGTTTGATGGGGTAGAAGAAAAAAATTATAAAAATTCTATCAAGTTTTTATTTAAGGGGAAGAAAAAGAAATTTTGTTCGCTTTATTCTATGGGGAAGGGGAAACTAGAAATAACTATCAAAATACCAAACAAAAACTTGGACGATCCTCAAAAAATAACAGAGGAATATGTTAAAGATAGAAGATATTTTTATGTAACTCCAGAGAGCGATATTCCTTATGCATTACATTTGATTGAGCAGTCTTATGAGTTTAATAAAAACAAGTAGATCCTGATAAGTTTATGCTAACCAAGACTGATTATAAAAATTATTTGGAATGTCCGATGTGGCTGTGGCTGGCAAAGTACAGGCCGGAATCGCTTCCGGAAATTACGCCTGATTTGCAGCGCAGATTTGCAACGGGTAATGAAGTTGATGCACTGGCTAAGGAATTATTCCCTGGAGGAATTGAAATAGAAGGATATAACAAGGAAGGATGGGCAAATACTCAAAAGGCGATTAAAAGTGGAGCCAAGATTTTGTTTCAACCGACGGTTATTGCGGACGATTTGAGTTGTAGAGCGGATATTTTAACGAAGAATAAAGATGGCAGTTGGGATATTAATGAAGTCAAAATGGCTGCTTCTGCTAAGAGCGAATATGTGTATGATGTTGGATTCCAGAAAATATGTTTTGAGAGGGCTGGAATAAAAATTCGCAAGACGAATATTATTCATATTAATAATCAATATATTCGCCATGGGGATATTGAGCCAAAGAAGTTGTTTACCTTGGAGGATATAACCGAGGAAACGAATAAAAATCTCTCAGAAACCGAGGACGGAATAAAAGAAGCCCTGAAAGTGGTTAAAATAAAAGATGAACCGAGTTTGGAATTAATAAATGGATGCAATAATCCAAAGGGTTGTGAATATTTGGAATGCTACTGCAATGGAATTAAAGGCGTTCAAGATGTTGCCGAAGATATTCAGCCAAAGCATCTTTTGGCTTTGCTTAACAGAGAAATACTGAATCCTAAAAAGCTTGAACAAAGAGTTTTGGATGCGGCCGGATACGTGCCACCAGAGAAATTTACAAAGATAGATGCAATTGCAATAAAAAAAGAATTTGAAAAATTAATATATCCATTACACTTTTTTGACTACGAGACATATGGATCGGCAATACCTCCGTTTGATGGGACTCGACCATATCAGCAGGTGCCGTTTCAATATTCGTTAATTGTAAAAGATAGTCCAACCTCACCCGTGAGACACTACGAATTTTTAGCACGTAAATTTAAAGATCCCGTACCAGAGCTTCTGGCGCAGCTTAAAAGAGAGATCGGCCCAAAAGGTAGTGTTATTGTATGGTACGCCCCTTTTGAATCTGGACGCAACAAGGAGATGTCGGAGATGGAGCCAGATTTTGCTGACTTTTTGGGAGATGTTACCAACAGAATTTTTGATTTACTGCTAATTTTCAAACATAAAAATCAGATGTACATAAAAA
>CAYUVX010000034.1:0-5893 GCA_964448325.1 uncultured Candidatus Saccharibacteria bacterium | reverse complement strand
ATGGTTTACATATATATTTTCTCTTCTCAATATATCAAGTACTTGTAAACTTTTGTGTTTTGCTTCATCTCCCAGCTGGATAAAGAAAACAGAAGTCTTTTTTATTTTAGGTAATTGTTTTTTCCCTTGTTTACATTGGAAATCAATTTTTGCTCCAATCATTGGTATATCTTTTTTAAAACCTAATTTTTTACAGACTGAATTACTTCGAAAACCAACAGCCAATGATTCGTCTGCTATTTTAGGATTGTCACTTTTTTGTTTGATTTCAAATACTGTGTCTGATGCATAGCGTCGATCAGGCAGTAGACAGTCGTTTATTTTATATGATATATCCAAATCTTCAAGATATTCAAGGACTTTTTTGAAATGTTCGCGACTTTCATCTGATAGGAAAGCGATAGATTTTGGGGCATCCTCCTTTAAAGAAGAACATTTTTCATTTTGGCAGATCAAAACAGAAAAAGGATCAGCCTTGAATAATTGTCGACAATGGGCCTGCATAGAATTTAAATTTTTACGAAAATAAAGAGTAAGTTCTTTAAGAAATTTTGTATATGACTCTCGATCGCCAATACTGTTGATTTCAACATATAAATTTTTAAAATCGTTATCTTCAAGGATTGCTAATATCGTTTTTATTAATATTGCTTCGGAAATACTTTTGTCGGACCCGATAATCTCTAGCCCAAGCCTGCAGTCTTTTCCGGAATTTTTCTCGTTTTTGCCGTTGATAAAACCCCTATATGTTACCATCACTGGCTGAGGCATAATAGCCATATTGGTGTTAAAATATGTCCTTAAGAGGGAACATTTTTCTTCAACCACATTCTTTATTTTTTTATTTGAACCAATAGTGTAAAGTGGCTCACCCTCTTTGAGACATTTGGCTTTGTCTTTATCGTCCTTTTCTATTAAGGGTGTTTCAATAGGCATAAAACCGTAATAAACAGCACCTTCGGTACTTTTGTCGATATTTTTTAAATCTAAGAATTTAGATTCGTTTTTCTTTTTGTTTGGCATATTTATTTAATTTGTCCTGGGAATAAACTGATTGTCTTTAAAGGGAAAAGCCTTAGGAAAGGACGACCCTCAATCAAATTAATTTTGACTGGCCCCCAGATGCGTGAATCTGAACTGACCGATCTATTATCACCGAGGACATAATATTCGTCCGTTTTAAGAGTGATTAAACTATTTGGTCTAGGTGGATTCAATTTGTCTAATTTTACATAAGGTTCATCCAGAGTAAATTTGTCTGGATCAGTTTGGCAATCTATTCTGCAAATAGTAACGATATTATTTTTTATCTCGACTGTTTCCCCAGGTAAGCCAATAATTCTTTTGATAAAGAATTTCTTCACGTCCAGAGGATAGTGAAATATTACTACTTCATTTCGGAGTGGCGCCCTCAGACTATAGGTTAATTCATCAACAATAAGATATTGCCCATTAGCAAAGGTATCATCCATAGATGGACCACTTACTAAAAATGGTTGGGCAATGTAAATCCTAAAAGGAATAACAATGATCAATGAAATGACCACTATTTGTAATATTTCTCCCCAAAAACTTTTGAGAAAACCTTTAAATTTACTTTCCGTCTGATTTTCAGTATCCATTCTGCTTATTCTATTACAGAATGCCGTTTGACACAATAGAAGGCTGACTGCTATAATATTTTTATGATAAAAAATTATATAATTATTGGTCTGGGGAATCCTGGTGAAGAGTACGATGGAACAAGACATAATGTAGGCCGGATGGTTTTAGATGCTTTTGTAAAAGTAAATAAATTAAAAGATTGGCAAATTGATAAAAAATTAAAAGCCTTGAAGACGGAAATTAAAATTGGAAAGAATAAGGCACTAATTTTAAAGCCTGAGACTTTTATGAATAAAAGTGGGGAGACTGTAAAGTCAATTATTACTAGTAAGAAAAAAGCTGAGACATTGATTGTTATTCATGATGATTTGGACTTACCATTGGGTAAAGTGAAAATTTCATTTAATAAAAGCTCTGGTGGACATAAAGGAGTTGAATCAATAATTCGAGCTATAAAAACGGAAGCCTTTATTCGTTTACGTTTGGGAATTTCGGCAGAAACAGCTTGTGGAAAAATCAAAAAACCACAGGGTGAGGAAAAGGTGATTGACGCTATTTTAGGTGAGTTCAAAAAGACCGAAGCAGATGAACTTAAAAAAGTTATTAAAAAATCTGTTCAATCCCTAGAGCTTATTATTAAAGAAGGTCAAAATAAAGCGGCCAGCTTGATGGGGAATCTATAATAATAGTTGAATCCTAAAGCTGGGCCTTGTGAATACCCAAGGCCGAGCTTTAAGATACATTTTTAGATATTAATCCACATAAACAGAGCAGGTTTGGCTAACGCTATAACCATCGGATTCCACTGTAATAGTGGCGTATTTCCAACCCCTTGAAGTATAAGTTTTAGATGGATTTTGTGATGAGCTATTTAGGCTGTTTGTCCCAGTCCAATCATAATCATAGTCACCATCGCCACCAAAGGCATCAGCATACCAGCGAACACGATCCCCAGTTTCTGGATCAGATGGACTAGCATAACAAGTTACTCCAAGATTATTATTATTATAATTCCAATTATTATTATTTAAACAATTATAAGTAAAGATTCCGTTCACATAACAGCCGTTTGTATTGTTATTGTAATTATTAGAGTTATAACTTAAATTAGTAATAGTAGAAGTGACAATATTATTGTATTCAATACTCTCGCTAACGATACTTTGAGGGTCTACGTTTATAGTAATAAGTCCGGTGCTTTGATTGGAAAGATTACTAAAGCCGAGAGTAAAGATGATACTTTCACCTGGCCTTAAGGAAATCTGAGTATTGGAATTATACGTTGGGGTAGAGATTGAAGGTAGGGAAGCAGTAAATGACCATGGACCAGTGTTAAGATCACCATCGTTTCGTACTTCAAATTTGATACCAACCATTTCCTGATAATTAAATTGGCTTCTGGTAGAAATCAAATTTGTACCGTTCTGTAATAAACCAACTTGCAATACACGGACGGCCAAGTCTGCCTTGCCATAATAGATGGGCTGGATTGGAGTTGGCGCCGGAACATATGAAGGTGCACTTGGAGTTGTTACTATTGGAGTATTTTCAACCGGCGGATTAACAACTGTGCCAGCAGAATCATTTTTAACCGTCACTCTGGCTACACCTATTTTTTCTATTTTTTGAGTTTCATTATTCTCAAAAGATCCTTCAATTGTTAGGCGAACAACGCTATCCTGTGTCAGAGCTTTTATGTTTATTGAGTTGTCATTTTCTAAAAGATAATAAGGAGAATCACAAGCTATCTTTTTAAGACCGCCTGCTTCAATGGATAAAAGCTCCGTTGCTGTATCACAAGTATAGGCGATAGTAAATATACCATCGGTCATATCTCCTTTTTTAAATGAGATTATAAAATCTTCACCAGAATTAATAATTTTTTTACTGACAGTCAGAGTTGCATCTTCTGCTGGAACAAATACTGAATATAAGGCTGCAGTTAGGGAAGAAGAAATTCTAGATATCGCATTTGGTATTTGGGATACGGAAAGTAAAATTATTATCACAATAAAAGCAATGAAGATTGCACCAAGCAAACCTTTCACTGTCAGATTTGAAAGCCAAGTATAAAATCTGCTAAATATTCCTTTTTTTGTATCATTTTCCATGGTATTATTTATATGCTTTATTTTTACTACTGGTAATCAGTATTAAAATAGAAAAGCGAATGATTAATTAGTAAACTTGCTAAAAGTCTTTCTATCTTGTATTATACTATAATGCTTAAAAAAAGTCAATCAAAATTCGTATTTTATTTTTTAGCTATATTTATAGTCATTTTTATTCTGTTATATTCGGCTGGCTTAGTACCAGAGACTTTGAAAAAGAATGAAGGTGATACACTCAGAACTTTATGGGATAAGGCACAAAAAGAGTCAATTGAAAAACAAATCGGACAAAATATTTTAACAGCAGAAAGTCCAACTAGAATAGTGATAGAAAAAATAGGAGTTGATTCTACTATTGCTAACCCTAGTACAACAAATGTCACAACACTTGATGAATATTTAAAGCAAGGAGCGGTTCGATATCCCGGTTCTGGTTTATTGGGAGTGGGAAATATGTTTATCTTTGGTCATAGTACTGGTATTGCCATTGTTCATAATCAAGCTTATAAAACTTTCAATGGTCTGAAGGATTTAAAGGCAGGGGATATTATAAAAGTTTACGGTGCTTCCAGAATTTATAATTATAAAGTGAGCTCCGTTGTTCTGGTAGATCAAAGTAAAGCTTTGGTGGAACTTGATGGTAATAAAAATATGCTTACTCTTTCAACTTGTAATACTTTTGGAGCTAAAACTGAGCGTTATATAGTGGAAGCGGACTACCTACTGTAGAAGTCTTTAGAAATAACATATCCGAGACATCTCAAAAAGAAAGTGAAATTTACTTGACACTTTTAATAACCGATGATAATATTGAAATAGATAGTTCCTCCAAATATACCATTTTAAGTACAGGCAATTTTTGTTTGTGCGTGGTAAAAGTTGTAGGAAGAGGGAGACAAGGTAATGAAGAAGTTCATTGAGACGGTGATGGTGGCGGTGTTGGTGATGATGGTCTCGGCGACGGTGGCGACAGCAGCTGATTTCGAAATCGGCGCTGGGGTTGTGCTTCCCCAAGGCGGGGACGTAGAAAAAGGAGAAATTGGCATTGGGGCCAATATTCTCGTCCCGGTCAAAGGTCCCTGGAATTTCGAGGCAGAAATCCTCCAGTTCGGAGACCACTTGGAGGCCGTTGACATGGACCTCGTCAAGGTCGGTGGAAGTCTGGTGTACTGCCTCGAGAAAGATCGGTTCTGGGGATTGGTGAAAGGCGGTCTGGACTACAACCAGATCGACTTTACCACGACTATGCCCGGAGTCGATATCAGCGTGGAGAACGCCGTCGGATACCACCTCGGAGTAGCCGGCGGAATCCGGCTGACGAACCGCCTCGGACTCTTTGCCGAACTGGCCAAGTATTGGTTGGACACGACAGCTAAGGTTTGGGGGTGCGGGGTTTCTGAGACGGTTGAGGGGTCGTATGATCATGACCTCGTAAAGGTAGGGTTGACCTACCGCTTTTGACCAAGAACTGAACAAAACCTGTGTTGGAGTAGTGGGAATACAAACCACTACTCCAAACACAATTTATATACTGTTATTACTTAAAATATTTTAATACGAATTTAATAGTTAATAATTAATAATAAAAATATATGAAAAATATATATGTACAAAAAAATAATTGGTTGAAATCAGCACTTTTAGCTGGTTTGTTTTTTGTTTTTATTTTTTCTTTTGTGATTGAAACAGAAGCAAGTCTGATTAGTGGAGTTAATAATGCTGTTCAAAGAGTTAGCAATACTTGTACTTCTGGTTGTTCTTCCTCTGGTTCTTCTAATTCCAATCCCACTCGAACTCCTACTCGAACCCCAACCCCAACCCCAACCCCTACTCCAACTCCAACTCCTACTCCTACACCTACACCCACCCCTGCCTTAAATGCATCTTGTTCTGTTTCTCCTTCTAGTGTGAATATTGGCGGTTATTTAAACTGGAGTGTTACTGCTTCTGGTGGAACTGGTTCTTACAATTACTCTTGGAGCGGGACAGATGGTCTTTATGGTAATTCTTCTTCAGCGTCCAAGGCTTATTCTAATGCTGGAACTAAAACTGGTAGTGTAGTAATTACTTCTGGTTCACAAAGTGTGACCAGGACTTGTAGTGCGGTAGTAAATAATATTCCTGTTGATGATAATCTATCTGTCTCCTGTAGTGCCAGTCCTTCATCTATTGATGTA
>CAYUVX010000033.1:0-5930 GCA_964448325.1 uncultured Candidatus Saccharibacteria bacterium | reverse complement strand
TTATCTCTCACTGTTGCCCATCAATTTATTGCCCAGTTAGATGAAAAAATAAGGGATGCTGTTTTTGGTAACGTTGGTTCTATTGCTACTTTCCGAGTGAGTTCTGATGACGCAGAATATTTGGAAAAACAATTTGCACCAGTATTTTCCGCCAAAGATTTGATGAATATTGATAATTTGAACTGTTATGTTAAGATGTTGTCTTCAGGTAGACCGGTAAAGCCGTTTAATATATTTATTCCTTTCCCACCACGGGGAGATAGCTCTATAATAGATAAGGTCAAAGAGTTGTCCTACTTAAAATATGGAAAGGAGAGAGAATTGGTTGAGGCAGACATCATGAAAAAATATGAGAAAAAACCCCTCGAGGAGCCTCGGGGCAGGGAAACACCACCAGTATCACCTTTTAAAATTTAAAAAATAATAAAAATAATATGACAACAAACATTGTAGATAAACTTAAAAAAGAAAAAACCTTTGTAATAATAAAACCAGACGGAGTACAGAGAACCTTGATTGGTGAAATCATAAGAAGATATGAAAAAATGGGTTTAAAGTTATTAGCCTTAAAAATGATTATCCCAACGGCGGAAATGGCAGAGCAACATTACACCCTGGATCCAGAGTGGATTAGAAAAGTGGGAGAAAAATCTATTTCTGGTTATAAATCAAAGAATCTTGTGCCACCAACTGAGGATCCAATAGAGCTTGGAAAGGGTGTTTTAAAGCGGTTGGTAAAGTTTATGATTAGTGGGCCGGTAGTGGCCATGGTTTGGCAGGGTTCACATGCTGTCCAAATTGTTAGAAAGATGACCGGTGGTACAGAGCCACTAACCTCTGATGTGGGTACTATCCGTGGTGATTTTGTAATTGATTCATATCAAATTGCTGATTTAGATAACCGAGCTGTCCGAAATGCTGTCCACGCCTCTGGTTCTGTTGATGAAGCTCAGAAAGAAATTGATTTATGGTTTAAAATGGAGGAGGTTTTGGATTATCACCTTATCCAGGACGCTATTTTATATGATGTAAATTTGGATGGAATTCTAGAATAAAGTAAAGTTGCTTTTGATTTGAATGGGGTTATAATTAGGAGAGGAGTTATTTAAGGTATTTTCTAGCTTAAATAATTTTTAAGGGAGTCTTATATCGGTAGCGATCTCGGTCGTTTATCTGCGGACACCCACCTAGAATAATTTCTGGGGAATACCTTCTGATAACTCCTATAAAGAATCCATCCCAGGCTTTTTACGAAGGATGGTTTTTTTATTTACAGATGGTATAATTATCTTATGTTCAAACAAAAACCATTTCCTTTTTCTTTGTTAGTATTAATGATTTTGATAATTCTACATTGGGTGGGTTCGCATTTTTCATTATATTGGCGTTTTTCTTGGTTTGAAATCATCATTCATATTTTAAGCGGTTTATGGGTTGGTTTGATAATACTTTGGCTGTCTTCTATTTTAGGTCAAATAAATTCACTCAAAGAATATCGGGTAAAAAGTTTCCTGATCGCTTTTCTATCTGCTATTTTTATCGGTGTTGTTTGGGAATTAATAGAAAATTTTGCCCAAATTACTTTTATTAATGATAAAGGCTATGGTTTAAATACTGCTTTTGATATTTTAAATGATGGATTAGGTGGAATTATTGCTTATCTATATTTTATTAAAAGACGCAAATGTCTAGATAATACTAGTGATATTTTACACCCATTTTATAATCAGACAGGAATAATAAAAAGCTAATTTTATGGCCAAGCTTACTTTTTATGGTGGAGTGGGAACAGTAACCGGAGCTAATTTTTTGCTGTCCACGGGGCAGACCAAAATTTTAATCGATTGCGGTTTGGTTCAGGGGCATAAATTTGCAGAGAATTTAAACCGTTCGGAATTTGTTTATAATCCTGCGGATATAGATTATCTTTTAGTAACACACGCTCATATTGATCATATTGGTCGTATTCCTAAATTAGTAAAGGATGGATTTAAAGGCCAAATATTAAGTACTCCCGAGACCAAGGAGATAGCTGAGTTCTTATTTCACGATACAGTAAAGATTTTAGATACCGAGGCACGTCATGAAGGTGTTTTGCCTCTTTATGAAGAAGCTGATATCGCTCCTGCTTTGGCCTTGTGGGAAACACTTCCTTATCATACTAATAAAGAAATAAAAGATGGTTTAAATGTTTATTTCAAGGATGCTGGTCATATTTTAGGTTCAATTATCATTGAAATTTCGAAAGGGGGCAATATTATCGCTTTTACCGGTGATCTTGGTAACTCCCCATCTCTTTTATTAAAAGATACGGAATTTATCACTGATGCCAAGTATATTGTAATGGAATCTGTTTATGGTGATAGAAATCATCAACCTAAAGATGAGAGAAAGAAAAAATTTAAACAAATAATTGAGGAAGTTATAAAATCTAAACGCACTCTTATTATTCCCGCTTTTTCCTTGGAACGAAGTCAGATGATTATTTACGAGCTTAATGAGATATTTGAAGGCGGGGATTTTAAGAGGCATATTCCAGTATTTTTAGATTCTCCACTTGCTATTAATATAACGGGCATTTATAAAAAATATACAGAAGATTTTAATGATAAAGTAAGGGAGGATATAAAATCAGGAGATGACATTTTTAATTTTCCTGGTTTGAAATTTATTGTTCAGGGTGGCGAATCAAAAATGATAGAAAAGGTGCCTGGTCCAAAAATAATTATTGCTGGGTCTGGTATGTCCGTAGGAGGGAGGGTGATTCTTCATGAAAAGCATTATGTATCTAATCCGAATGCGGAAATTCTTTTTGTTGGTTATCAGGCTGTTGGTAGTTTAGGAAGAAAGCTTCAGGACGGTGCTCATGAAGTGGAGATATTCGGTGAGAAGAAAATAGTTCGAGCTAAGATAGAATCTATTAGCGGTTATTCTTCACATAAGGATTCTGATCATTTATTGGAATTTATTGGGGAGGCCACAGAAAGTAATAAATTAAAAAAGGTCTTTGTAACAATGGGTGAGCCTAAATCTTCAATGTTTTTAGTTCAAAAATTACGGGATAATCTCGGAGTAGACGCTATCTACCCAGAGTTTAAACAGGAAATGGAGATAGAACTATAATTAAAAAGCCTCCCAAGTAGGAGGCCTTTTAATTAGTTATTTAACTTGAGCTAGAACTCGCTTGAAAGTGTCAGGATTGTTCTCGGCCAAATCGGCGAAGATTTTTCTATCTATTTCAATGGACTTCTTTTTCAAGATATCAATGAATTTGCTATAAGTAGTACCCTCTGGCCTTAGGGCAGCGTTCATTTTTACATTCCATAGCCTTCTCATATCTCCTTTTTTATCTCGTCTGTGAGCAAAGGCATAAGCTCCAGCATGAGCAATAGCATCATTTGCCATAGCCTCCTTGGTGGATCGTCCAAAACGATATCCCTTAACTTGCTTTAGGATATTTCTTCTTGTTTTTGTCTTTAATACTCCTCTTTTTACTCTAGTCATTGTTTTTAAATTAAAATTTAAATCTCAAGATGTAAGATGACAGTTTAAAATTTAAAATTCTTATAAATCTGATAATTTTGAACTTTGATTTTTACACTTTGCATTTTCTACGCTCCGTTTAAAAATCTCGCCTTTGCCTTGTTTTTAAAGTTCACGTTTATTGTTCGAGCTTTGGCTTGTGAGTCTCTTCCGCTTTCCTTTGAATTAAAGTGATTTTGTCCTGCTTTTCGACCAATTATTTTTCCTGTCTTTGTTACCTTTAATCTTTTGCTAAATGATTTATTTGTTTTCATCCCGTTTGAAGTTTTAATTATGAACGACTATTAAATTCTAATAATTACTAAATAAATTTTGATATTTTCCCGTTATTATACTCCCTGAACTTCGAACGGGATTCATTTCCTACAATTTCTCGATTACCATTGTTAAACCTTTCATTCCCTTTTTGGGGGCCTCGGCTATTTTATATTTTTCAGTTATTAATTTTAAAATTCTATCTAATCTCTCATTTAAAAATTTAAAGTCCATATACTTGGCTCGTCCAGTGACATATAAATCTATTTTAATTCTATGTCCTTCGGCTAACCAGGCTGATGCCTTTTTTGCCTTTAATTGTAAATCATTTTCACCGGTAGCTATTTTTACTTGAAGACTTTTTGTCTCCATAATTTTGACCTTACTTTTTGTTACTTTATGCTTCTTTTTCTCATCATATTGATAACGTCCAAAATCTGTAATCTTGCAGATTGGCGGATTTACGTTTGGTGATATCTCTACCAAGTCCAAGCCGGATTCTCTGGCTTTTTCTAGGGCTTCGCTTAGAGAAATAACTCCAAAATTTTCGCCGGCTGGGCCAATAACCCTAAGCTCGGAGGACTTTATCTGATGATTTATTCTTGTTCTTATATTACTCAACTTATTGTAAGGTTAATTACAGACTGTATTTATAGCATAGTTTGCCTTTTAGAACAAGTGCTTATTGGTAAAAAGGGGATATCTGTAATTTTGTCATAAAATAATAAAAGAATAGGGTGGGGCCTCGGAAAGCCCCACCCAATAATCTATATTGTCTCTCAGTTTAGAATAGCATCTCTTCGATCGTTGGAAGGTTGTTCTTCCTTTTTTTCTTTCGTCTCCACCAGCCTTTACATTTTGCAAGAGTAATGAGCACATATAGATAGAAAGCGAGGATAGTCATTATCCCAACCCAGCACAGTATCTTCAGCCAGAAATTCCTGTCAGGTGATAAAGTGAGCTGATATAGCCAGCTTGAGGCAAGCCAGCTACTGTAGAAGATTACTGCCCAGAAAACTGCTGGTGTCAAGTTGAGTAATAGCCAAACAATGCCCTGGACTAAGTTAGTAAACATAGTACCCCCCCAATTTTTCTTGTTGAGAACATGAGCGATTTCCTTATATAAATTAGCACAAATCATGACAAAAGTCCACTTTTTATACCCCTTGCATTTTATAAGGAATAATGTATAATAAGCCTATAAATCAAATATGCTGACAAAGGCATATTTTTTATGGGTCGATTTTAGCAATTGTAATTTTGAAAAAGCTATGCTTATTTTTACCCTAGGAGTAGTTGAAATGTTTATCATTTCTCTCTGGACCAAAACTGTCGTGGAATCACGAGTTTATATGAGCGGTTTAGTGACCATTGTGAATATTTTGATTTGGTATTATGTCCTGCGAACTTTTGTTGACAATATTGATAATTGGTATTTGGTCGCCTCATACGCTCTTGGTTGCGCCGTTGGTACTATGCTTTCCGGTTTTATCTCTAATCAGGGAAAAGCTAGAAAAAGTAAAAAAGTAAAACAAGCTTTAGCCAAACTAGAGAGTAAATCCCTAGTTACGGAATAAAGCCATGATTTACATTTCATTAGCGGATGAGCCACCGCCCAAAATGCTCAAATAAAAAACCATCTTTTGACCGAAAAAGTTATAGGATGGTTTTTTATTTTGGCTGGAAATGTGTTATACTAGCAATATAGAATAAATATATGAATATAAGTTCAAACAAAATAATAATCGCTGTTTGTATCGTGGGAATAATTCTAGCTGGAGTCTTTTGCTCGGCTTATTTTCAAATGTCTACCGACAATTGTGCTGGCACGGCATCTGAATTTGCTTGGTGTACTGGAATTATTTCTCATGGCAGTATTATTGATAGTGCAAATCTTTCTAGTTTTTTTATTGTATTACTTTTAATTGTATCCTTATTCCTTGTCTCCAATATATTCAGTCAGGAAGACAGATCAAAAAGTAATTTTATTTTAAATAAAAAGAGTTTTAGCTTTTATAAAGAACAACTTTTTTATATTTTGAATCCATTGCAGGCCGCCTTTTCTCGAGGAATTCTACATCCAAAGAAACCAAATACTTTCTAGTTTCTTATTATTAGAAAGGTCTAATTAA
>CAYUVX010000032.1:0-5974 GCA_964448325.1 uncultured Candidatus Saccharibacteria bacterium | reverse complement strand
CGCTCAAGGTCCTTGACCTCCATACTTTTCGAAAAACGCTTATTAAAACGGAAACGTCCAACTTTTGAAACATCATAACGGTCGGCGCTAAAAATACCATTTATGAATTCTTTGGCGTTCTCAGCGGTAGCCAAATCCCCGTCACGAAGCCTTTTATATATTTCAATATATGATTCATCACTTGTTTTAGCATGATCTTTTGCTAAATTTAATTCCATTGCGGTTTGAACCATCTCATTATCTTTAAAAGCTTCTAGCATCTGTTTATCAGTTGCTCCTAAAACACGTAGCAAAGAGGTAACTGGAAATTTCCTTTTTTTGTCAATCTTTACATAAATCAAATCCTCAGCATCAGACTCAATTTCAATCCAAGCTCCACGAGATGGGATTATCTTGGCACCAAAATATCTCTTACCCTTGATCTCATTTGAGGTGAAAAACATACCAAAGGAACGCGCCAACTGTGGCACAATAACTCTCTCGATACCATTAATGATAAATGTTCCGTGATCAGTCATTAAAGGGATATCCGTTAAGAATATTTCCTGTTCTTTTTCAGTAGAGAGTATTTTATTTTTCAACTTAACTTTTGCTTTGAGCTGGCCTTCATAGGACATTTTATTGTCCTTGGCATAATGTTCATCATACTTTGGCATTGAAATCTCAAAAGAGGAAAAAGAAAGCTCAAACTTTTTCTCGGCATAATCTTTGATTGGTGAAAATTCTTTAAAAACCTCAGCCAAACCTCTTTCTATTAACCATTTAAAAGAATCAATCTGATGAGAGACCATATTAGGCGGATTAATAAGTGGTGCCTTAAACTTTCCAAAATACTTTTTCTCTCTGTTTATTGATTTCATATCTTTACTTTTCTAAAAGGTAAAGAACATTTGAATTTTTTTAGTCTGATTGGTTCCGGACAAAAAAATTTAAATAGTCATTATCTTTTTGCTATTAAAATAAATTATTAAATACACACAATAACAAATAACACCTCTCCGACAAAGGCGTCTTTAAATTTGATAAAATTTATCTTTTTCTTATTAAAGCCAAGTGAAATTATTTAACTTCTAATTCTTTCCCCCGTAACTCACTCTTGCTAATGTGCTATGAGCCTATACTAACAAGGCTTATTTGTCAAGTAAGTTATCCACAGTTTTGACTTGACAGGAAAAACAGGGTATGCTATGCTTGAAATACAAAAAAGAAGTGTGGTGCGAAAACATCGTCGATTTTCATAAACATAACGTTCGTTTGTATTTTATCAAGTAAACAATAATCAATGACCGGTACAATTAAAAAATTGGTCTCTGACAAAGGTTTCGGTTTCATCACCGCTGAAGGTTTAGCTAAGGATCTTTTCTTCCATAGCAATTCTCTTTCAGGTGTTGCTTTCACTGACCTTAGAGAAGGAGATACTGTCTCATTTGACACTGAAGAGACCCCAAAGGGCCCAGCAGCTGTTAATGTTACAAAAGCATAATTAATTACGGGTTCGTCCCGTTTAAATTATCTTAAACAAAAAAACCATTTCTTTACTGAAATGGTTTTTTTGTTAGTTATTTTTTTATTTACTATTTTTTTGCAAAACCCTCTAGGGCTCTTAAAGCTTCCATGGGAAGCATATAAACCACGGTATTACTTTGGTCCGATGACATGTCATTTATGGATTGCAAAGTTCTCAAATGAAGCGCCCCAGGAGCACGCGCGAGCATCTCAGCCGCCTTGGCAATATTTTCTGAAGCAGCTAATTCCCCTTCCGAATTAATAATCACTGCTCTCTTTTCTCTTTCCGCTTCCGCTTGCTTACCGATTGTTCTTTCCATTTCCGGAGGCAAACTGACATCTTTTAATTCTACATTTTGAACCTTCAAACCCCAAGCATCTGTTTCCTTATCCACAATCTCGCGTATTCTATCAGCAATCTTATCTCGGCTAGAAAGTAATTCATCTAAAGTAACTTCACCCACAATATTTCTCATTGTGGTCTGAGCATATTGCGAAATGGCATAACGGAAATCCTCAACCTCAACTATCGCTTTGTCAGCATCACTCACCTTATAATAGATAACAGCATTTACACGAACTGAAACATTATCACGAGTAATAGCATTTTGATCCGGCACGTCTACCGCTTTTATTCTGATATCAACTTTTTTATAATTCTGAATTATTGGCCAAACTATTCGCCAACCAGGTTGCATAATTGAAGAAAACTTACCAAAAGTAAACTTAACCCCTCTCTCGTATTGATTGACCTGACGAACACTAGAAATAACTAAAAAGAGAGTTATGATAATAATTGTGTATGTCATTTTTTTATAAAATTAACTATTAATAACTTAATATTATCACAATTCACCCCTAAACACACATTTACAGAGCAATATTAGATCACGCCACAGGATGGCGTGATCTAAATCACTCTAATCAGCCTGTGGATAACTTACAAAGGTTAAACCTTTGTTAAAACTTCTATAAGGTTTTGCTAATTAGGTCAGGAAGAGAAGCAACATTTTCAATTTTAAAATTAATTTTTCCTAATATTTGCCCGCGAGTTGTTTCTACTTTTACACGCCAAATACCCGGTGCTATAGCTTGCTTTAAGGAATAGGTGCGAAAGCCATCGGCTCGTCCACCAGAAATCGGCAACACTATTCGGCTGGAATCTACCCACGCCTTTTTTGCTTCATCATAATATTGCCATTGATGAACTATTTCAGTATCAAGCTTGATCGGTGAAAAAACAGCGGAGTAAACATAGACAGCTCCACTAGCTTGTTTATGAAAAATTGGGAAGCGAATAAAATAATCCGTCCATTTTTTTTCCTCTGTTTTTGCTTGATAAATATTGGCCTCAATTTTAGATACTTGATGGTAAACACCTGAATCTTTTAATGAAAGTGGAATTGGTGGAATAATATTAGAAAAATAAAAAATATTCATCAAAAAGAAAATTAGTAATAAGCTGATCCGTATATTTCTATGACTACTTTGAAACTTTTCCCGCGCAAATTTTTTAAGAATAAATAGAAATAAACCAATAATTATTAAACCCAAAATACCACTAGCTAGAAATAAATCTGATCCTAAACGATGAAATAATACAGGTAATAGAAAGACAAAAAATAAAAACAAAGAAACATAAAGCACACTAATCTGAAAAGTTAATCTAGTATAATGTTTTTTCCAAATTTCATTACCAACCAAGGCAATTCCTAAAAGCAAAAGAAAAAACCAGCTTTGTGATATGGATGAACTTCGAATATAAAAAACAAAATAGGTTGCGAAAAGTCCGCCAAAGGCAAATTGCATTAATATAATCAAATAAAAATGAAACATACTTTCCTCGCTAGCGGGCATATTTTTCTTCTTTAGCCAATTTTCATAAAAGGTCAAGGCAAAAATACCAAAGGCAACAATAAATAAGTTTAAAACAATCCAGAAGTTTTCAATAAACATATCTACGCGGGTCAAAGTAAAAAAAGTAGCCACCAGACCAAAAGAAAAAGTAATTACAGAAATATAAATTTCCAGCTTTTTGTATGCATCAGTAATTTTCCTAAAGGGTTCAAATAAGTTCATTTTTGTCATTTAAATAGCTACCCTAAATATTAACATAAATTAGACATAAAAAAAGCGGGGATAATGTTTGCTGTTGCATACGCATTACCCCCACCATGATCGAGACTCAGCATCAATGTTTCGGCTTCTTGCCCTTACGTGGCCTCCACAAACGCTGGCCCTTGGAGCCGTTACTTTTTCTCTTCTTGCCTGCCTTCTGATGCCCCATACATAGCCCCTTTCCTTTTTGATCCCCAACCCATTGTTAGGAATCTCCTTTAAAAAATTACCATAAAATGTTTTCTTTTACAAATCTTCCTACATTCCCTTCTTTTTGAGAAACAAACGAACAAGGCGTAAATCCTCAAAAGAAAAACCGGAACCGTCGCCACCCAAAATTCTCATAACCGGCGTTAAACGCATTTCCCTATTGTCCCCATAAATCTGATTAAACGCACCCCAGATTTTCTTAAATTTATTTGCCGAAATCTCCCCTTCTAATAAGCGAATATCTAATTTAGGATCATCATCTAATAATTTTTCCAAATGATCAAAAATAGTTTTTATATGAACACCTTTTGCATTGGCAATTTCATTTATGTTCATCCCAGCTTCCAAATATTTTCTAGTTTCCTCAAAGGTAGAAACTTTTACCTTTTTAATTTTTCCGCTAGCAGTTCTTTCTGGTGAAATTTTTTGCAAAAATCTTTTTTGCTTTTCTTGCCTTTCCTCATCTTTCAAGGAATGCATTTCTGCCAAATGTTTATTAGAAATTTTCTTCAGTTCATCATCAAAATCCAAAACCTCTCCGCGTACCTGCACCGCCATTTCATTCAAACCAAGCAAGGTCAAACCCTCCAAAGAGCGTACTCGCGACAAGGCCACATAGCCCATACCTTTTTCAAAAGATTTTGATAAATCCACTTCTATCGCATCCAAGCTCATCCCTTGGCTTTTATGCACCGTAATAGCCCAAGCTAAGCGTAAGGGATACTGGCCAATAGTTGCTTTGGGTTTTCCTTCCTCCTCTATCATCCAGCTAGCTGTTTTAACGTAAATATTTTTTCCATTGATTAATTGCACCACCGGCCCGTCCGCACTAAAGCCAGCTATTTTCCCCAAGGTTCCATTAACATAACCTTCCTCAAAATTATTTTTAACAAACATTACCTTCGCACCAATTTTTAATTTCAAAACTTCGGGCGCTAAACAGCTTTTCTTCAAGGAGTCCACCAAGGGTTTACGCCCATTAGCCTCCATCTGATATTCTCTCTGCTGTCCAGATAGCTTTAATAATTCGCGCATATTGATCTCATCCACATCAATATTATGGGTATGTAATCTAGTCGGCTCTGCCAACGATTTATCGGCCGAAGACAGGGTTTTTGTATGCCGAGACATAAGGTGCTTCATCCCCGCCTCTGATAATTTATTCCCTCTAATTTCGTTTAATACTTTTAAAAAAGCTGAATCAGTTTGCCGGTGTTGCTCTTCTAAATAACAAATTTTAAAATTTGCCTCTTTCCAAATTTCCGCCTCATAAGCGAATTGCGCCAAGGGCTCACCGTTTCGGGAAATAGGTGGTAATTGGAAAAAGTCACCACATAAAATAATTTGCATACCACCAAAAGGCTCATCATTATTTTTCATAAACCGACAAATACTATCAATCAAGTCCAAACGAAAATGATGTAGCATAGATACTTCATCTATCACCAAAACTGTAGTCCTTTGAAAACGATCGCGTAAATATTTCCGTGTTTTTAATTCCTCCAAATCCCCCTTGTCCAGAGTATCCTTAATTCCCATTCCTGTCCAAGAATGAATAGTGGTACCACCCATATGAGTAGCGGCAATACCCGTTGAAGCGGTAATCCCCACCTCCACATAATTATCTTTCAAGAAATTAATATAATTATTCAAAACATGCGTCTTTCCACTTCCAGCTGGACCAGTTAAAAAAACATTCGCCCCCAATTTTAAAATCTCCATTGCTTCGCCTTGTGTCATACTCCCCATTCTATCACAGAATCTCAAAAATCTTTTGTTTACTTGTTTGTCCAGTGATTAATTTTACTCTTGCAGGAGAAACTTCAAAATATTCTGCCAAGGCTTTTGCCACGGCTTCATTTGCTCGGCCCGCCACCGGTGCTTCTTTTACCGCTACTTTATAAATAACTAATTCTTTACCTTTAGTCTGGGATTCCTCTCCCACCAAATCCAAGCCGGGCTGGTCCACTCTCTCCACCCTTTCCTCCTTAGCCTTAGTCTTAACCTTTACTATTATTTTCATAAAATTATCTTATCACAAATCAAATAAAATTAAATTCTAAATAAATCTTAAAAGTTAAATACTATCAAGTTCGCACCTGTGAACTTGATTTTTAAGCGATTACAGAAAGGAAGGGAA
>CAYUVX010000031.1:0-6118 GCA_964448325.1 uncultured Candidatus Saccharibacteria bacterium | reverse complement strand
AAGATGTTACGGGCTTAAAGCCGTGGAGCTTCACCACAAACCAATTATTGCTTAAAGCTTCAATAATTTCTTTTTGGGTTTTGTTTACTTATGCCTTATTCAACCCCTGGATGTATTTTGCTTACCTAATGTTTTTCATGTTTCTGCGGGGTTATGTTGAAAAATTATCTGTTCTTTCTAAATCATGAAAGAGAATATAAAAGTAGCTTTCATTGGTTACAATCTCACCTGTGGTGGAGCTGAAAGAAATATTATCAACTTAGCCCATTATTTACAAAAGAAAGGTGTTCAGGCAGATATTATTTTATTCAAGAATATTAACGAGTATAAAGATGAGTATGAAGATATATTAAAGAAACTGACAATCATTCCTCTTCTTAACACCCGAAACAAAATCCCAAAATTGCTATTTTTTCCTAAACTAATTGAATTGTTTATCAGGCTTTTTTATATGATTAAAAAGAATCGCTATCAATTACTGATAGGCGCCTTGGAGCCTCATCCGTATTTTTTCGCGGTTTTTTTTGCAAAGTTATTTAAGATAAAAAGTGTTTTAATATTTAATGAGGGGACAAGAGAGAAGTCTGGTTTGGAGAAGTTAATAACAGATTTTTTATTAAAAATAGTTCTTACTACGAGTAGTAAAATCGTCTGTATTTCTCAAGGTGTAAGTTATTTTTTACAAATAAACTATCAGGTGCTCAAGAGGAAAATTGTTGTTATTTATGACGGACTTAATATACAAAGAATTTATCAAAAGACTAGAGAGTTAATATCGCGGGGAGACAATAACTTACTAAAAAGTGGAGATTTAATTGTTACCATGGGCAGATTGGTGGAGAAAAAAGGACAAGGTTACCTAATAGATTCATTTAAGAGGATTAAAGCGACGTACCCAAACAGCAAACTAGTTATCGTCGGGAGGGGGGAATTGGAGATTTTCTTAAAAAATAGAGTTAGACAACTTAATTTAGAAGGGAAAGTTTATTTTTTAGGCAATAAAAAACCTCTAAGAAACCCCTATCAGTATCTTAAAAAAGCCAAGTTGTTTGTCTTTTCGTCATTATACGAAGGTTTTGGAAATGTGATAATTGAAGCAATGGCTTGCGGGGTACCTGTTATTGCCGCCGATTGTCCTTACGGTCCAAGAGAAATTCTCAGCGGAGGTGGGGTTGTTTATCCATATAAACCAGTTAACAAAATTACTTACTGTAAATACGGGATATTGGTTCCACCGTTTGACAACAATAGCAAAGAAAACATTAGTAAAGAAAAACTTTTAGCTAAAGCCATTTTGACTTTATTAACCAATAACAAATTGCGCGACCATTATAGAAAAATGAGCTTAGTACGAACACAAGATTTTAGTCTTGAAAAAATGGGAGAGAGTTATTATCAAACCATTAAGGAATTAGTTAGTTCTTAACCCCAATTCATTAAATAGCGCAGTTTTAATAACAAAGATTGAAAAGGCAACTTATCTAAACATAGTCTAAAAAGATTAGCTAATTGTTGCATAAGTAGATTGTGTTTTTTGGGTATTGTTTGGCCGTTTTTATACAAATAAGTAGCCGCTTTTAAAGAATATCCATGACTCCAGCCGCCCGCTAGTCTAATATTTTCTTGAGCCTCAGGCCCCTCCCAAACCCACCCGTCGCTTTTTTTGTTATAAGAGTAACTATGAGATTGGTGGATGGCGATGACTTCATTGGTTAAATCAATAAGAGGGTATTTCAATGAAATAGTTTTCCAAAACAACCATTTATTCCAGAAAGTTCTCCCCAAAGCAAAAGCAGGAATATTTTTAAACAATCCCTTAGTAAAAATAAAATAATCAATCCAGCCTGGACCTTTGAGTTGATTTTCTGATAGAGTTCGATTAATTATAATCTTATTCCAATTAATATCGGAAAAATCTATTTTTTTATCAATATTAAGCTCATATCTTTGTCCGGCGGCAAGGAAGATTTTAAAGTTTTTTGAAATTTTAGAGATAGTTTCTATAATATTGTTGGGGAAAATAATATCAGCATTAATAAACATTAAAACTCTATTTTTGGCTATTTTTTTAGCTTTTTCAAAAACATCACTCAAGAGAGGAGTCTGGTATTGATTAGTTTTAATTTGAGGAAAATGGGTCAAATGTAGCTTCTTACAGACTTCAGCAACTCCAATATCATTCCCAAATAAAATGATTTCAGGTTTGGGCTTAAAGAGAGTCCAGCTCTTAATAGCATTGAACTGAACAGTTGAGAATTCTTTCCTAAAGGCTTTGGGCACAGAGAAAATAGTGAACATTTTATTGAGTAATATATCTTCCTAAGGCAATATATTTAACATTTACCTCTCCTCGATATTTTAATATTCGCCAGCAATCAATAACGACTCGTGGATTACCGTGTCTTTGCAGATCAGAAATTTTTATATTTTTAAACTCTGGCCAAGGGACGATTATAACGATAATATCTGACTGTCTAATACAATCAAGCGTTGAATGAGCGAATCTTACTTTTTCGCCCAAAATTAATTTGGCATTATTGATAGCGGCCGGATCATAAGCAATGATAGAAAAACCGTCGTTAATGAGTTCTTTAATAAGTAAAATTGCCGGAGATTCATCAACAGCACTAGTGTCGGGTTTATAACTTAGGCCGAGAAAACCGACGATAGATTTTTTATTGACATGTTTATAAATTGTGTTTTTTAAAAAGATAGCCTGGGTTTTATTAAGTTTGTCAATAATTGATGGAAGATTAATAGATAAAGATAATGATTTTATAAAATGATTAAAAGCTAAATTATCGCGAGGAAGACAGGGACCACCATATCCTATTGCGCCAGTGAAACATCTATTACCGATTATTGAGGTTAACCCTAAAGTTGAGGTGATAGTGTCAGTATCGGCGCCAGGATTTTTTTCACAGATCCGAGCTATCATGTTGGCAAAGCTAATTTTAGTAGTTGAATAACAATTAAAAGCAATTTTAATAAGCTCCGCATTTATAAAGTTAGTTCGGACAACAGGAGGATTGTTGAAACAAATGGATTTTCTGATGCAAGATAGCATTTCTCCCGATTTTTTATCGGATTCACCGATAATAATAAAGTCGGGATAAGTCAAATTTTTTATTACCGATCCCAAAGCAATAAATTCTGGGCTATAGCATAGTCCAAAATCTATTCCCACCCTTTTCATGGTAATTTTTTCAAGATAGGGAATAATGCGTTTCTCTATTGAAGTGGGCGAGACAGTGCTTGTTATCACAATTAAATGCCGATTCTTCTTTTGTTTAATTATTTTACCAATTTCTTGACAGACATCCAAAATACATCCAACAGAAAAACTACCGTCTTTTAGACTTGGAGTTGGAACAACGATAAAAGTTATATTTGAATTTTTGATAGCTTCTTTAAAGTTGGTGGTAAAAACAAGGTTTCCTTTATATTGTTTAAGAAAGTGATCCACCCCGACTTCATATAAATCAATTTTACCTTGATTAAGAAGATGGATTTTTTTCTCATCGATATCAAAGGCTATCACCTTATATCCAAAAGAGGCGAAAACAAGACATATAGGGATTCCTAATCTACCTAAACCTATAACCGAAACAGTTTTTTGTTTGGCGGCCTTTTCCAAAATATTTGTCATTTATTACTTTTAGTATTATTAATAAATTTCTTGCTTGATTAAAAATAGGCCATTGTTATTTTTTCTTCCATTTTTAATTAAACATCTTGGATACAAAATTTTTCAATAGCATCTTTAAATTTGTCAAGAGTAAATTTCTGTTGGTATTTTACCATACCATTAGGCAATTTTGTCGCGAAACCTCCCTTTATTATTTAGGGTTAAATAAGACAACAAAGAATAGCTTAATTGCAGGAAAGAATTTTATTGTCAATGAGATATTTGAATAAGTTATCAGCAATTAATTGGTAACCTTTTTCGTTTGGATGATAATTAAAAGGAGCGAAGGCATAAATTTTGTTATCAAAATTAGGTGTAAGTGATTGTTTCCAAAAAAAACTCGAGCTTTTTTTAGTAAATTCCTCCATCATTTCTTTGATGCCATTGATTTTAAAAGAAGTGTAGTTAAAAACAACAACTTTGTTTTTATATTTATTTAAAAAATCATTAAGAATTTTTTTATTGAAGTCCAGTGCAAATTTATTATTATAGCGTTTCCTAAAGCGCTCACTTAATAATTGATATCCTTCTAAAGTTTCTTCGAAATTAGTATTTTTAGACATCTGTTTATATGTGCCCTTTCTTTTTAATTCATCAACAAACTCCTTTCTGATTGGTTGTATTAATTCTTCAATTGTTTCGAAATCATCGTCTTTCAAAAACCAAATTACCATATCTGAATTATATTTCCGGCCTCTTAAATAAAACCTATTAACAGCATATTGAACGTCGTAACCTTTTACACCAAGATTTATCACCTCAAATTTATCAGTGTTTTTACAATTCAATTTGGTGTTTAATAAATCCTCTAATTTTTCAGTCCAATTATTTTCTGTATTTACATTCTCACCAAAAGTGAAAGAGTCGCCTAAGGCAATTATCCTATATACAAAAGCGTTTTTCTCTGCAGGATAGTTAAATTTTTCATTAAGAGCGTCTTTATTTATAGTATAAGTTACTGTGGTAGGTAACCACTTTTCGTTAACAACAATTTTTGTATAAGGCTTGAGTTCGTAAAAAAATTTGAGAGTTGTTTTTTCTGGGAAGATAATCGAGGTTTTTTTTATTGGGTTTACGTTAATAATGGTTGGTGTAATCTGTTTTTTTTTGACTTCATAACTAATAAAAACAATAATCAAAATTTCTGATAAAATTAATAATATTATAATTATAATTTTTTTCATTTCCGTAAATAGAGATTTATAAAATTATAGATACTAAAGTTAGTAGAAGCAAGTCTACTTTTGAATATCAATTCTTTCTTGAAGCTTGTCAAACACGGCGAAATATGCAGGCTTTGGAGTTCCATCATCATAAAACAAAGTCGGATCGGCATTAGGATTTCCACCATCTCTTTCAAGCCAACTGTCACTGTCACCGAAACATTCCCAAAAAGAAATTATCCTTACACCGTCGTCTAATTCTGCTGTTATAAATTGTTTAAGATCTTCGGCCTGACTTTTAAATCTCTCTGTATCATCTCCTGATGCCTTCGCGAGATTATAATCTACCTCGGTAGGGCGCGTTGGTATTCCATAACCTTGTTTTACCTTCCTATATTCAAGCACATTCAGAGGTTCGTCGCCATTTAGATGGTCTTGCATTCCTACATCGTCTATAAGACCTTTTTGGTGAAGACGTTGAACAACGGGGACAGTTATTTGGTAAAAGTAATCTGTAGTTTTCATATTTCCACCAATATTCATAGTTAAAGTAGCCCTCGGATCAATTTCTCTTACTGTTTGGAATGCTAGGTCAACATAATGTGGCCCAATTAAGAAAAAATATGGATCCCAGAGACTCTCTGGATTAATATCGTATTCATTAACCACTCTCCAAAAATGAATCTTGCCTTTGAATCTGTCAACTACCGTTTGTATATGTCTTATTACTATTTCTCTCAATTCTTCTCTCATTTTTATCACCTGTTCCCTCTTATTTGAATCGGGTATCTTCTGAATAGATTGTTCTATTAATTTCTCTTTTTGCTCATCATCCATCTGCATAAATTGCCCAAGATCTATTTGTTTAAGAATATCAAGCCACCCTGTTTGGTTTGCTACATCCACATATTTTTTGAGCCCAGTCCACCCAAAATCTGAATAACCATAGAGAAGATCTACTCCCTCAACGGTCATTCCATGTTTTTCGGCTAAGGTTATTGCTTTTTCAGCTCTCTCTAAGGTAAATTTTCCTAACGTTTCTTCAGTTTGACTCCACTTTAGAAGATCAATAATTGCGTGATTGAACTCTTCGGTTACCAATCTATCATGGTTCTGAATTATTGCGGAGGAAAAATATGGAGTTGAAAGATTAGTTCCTATTTTTAATCCCACAGCATCCGCCAAATCCCTAAGGCCGGCCACGTGCCATTTTAATTCTTTTGTTTGTTGATCCATCCTGGTGGCCAGAACAATTTTGTTAGTGACA
>CAYUVX010000030.1:0-6210 GCA_964448325.1 uncultured Candidatus Saccharibacteria bacterium | reverse complement strand
CGTCACGGATCTCGCCCACCATAATAACATCTGGGTCCTGGCGCAAGGCCGAGCGTAAACCGGAAAGAAAAGTATAATCTTTTTCTTCTTCTACTTGGGTTTGTACGATACCTGGTAAATGATATTCGATAGGGTCTTCAATAGTAATAATTTTTATATCTGGCGAATGGATTTTTTTCATAAAAGCATAAAGGGTAGTGGTTTTACCGGAACCAGTTGGACCAGTAATAAGAAGCATGCCATTTGGGCGTTTGATTTGTTCCATTAAAACGGCCAGGGTTTTATTCTCAATTCCTAATTCTTCAATCGGCACAGAAATTGATTTTGGATTTAAAAGTCTCATTACAATGGATTCATTGTAAGCCCCAGGCAAAATAGAAGAACGAATTTCTATATCATTGTCCTGAATTTTTACGCTAAAGCGCCCGTCTTGGGCAGAATTTTTTATATTTAATTTCATACCGGACAATAGTTTGATTCTGGACAAGAGAAGCTCGTATGTTTCCACGTCAAAGTCACAAACATTTATAAGCACACCATCCAAACGAAAACGAATTCGAACGTATATTTCTTCTGGCTCTACATGAATATCAGAAGCGGAAAGGGCAAGAGCCCCTGCTATCATGGCTTCCATCATCTTTGATATTTTATAAGCTTTTTTTAGTGCTAAAATTTCTTTGACTATAATAGAGACGTCGTCAATTTTTTTAATTTTAGACATATATTCCGTAACTTGATCGGTGGAAATATCAAATGTCCCCGCGGTCGAGTTTACGGCATAAGAAAGATCATGATATCTATCCCAGGCTTTTTCCAAACTAGCGGTGGTGGCCATATTTACTTGTATTTTATATCCTTCGGATTCAAGCTTTTTGAGAACTATAGTAGCTTTCTCATTTTTCGGGGAAAAAACCGCTACCTGTATTTTTTTTGCTACTTTTTCAAAGACGGCCATTTTGGCTTCGCGTGCGATATCTTCTGGAATAAGACGAAGGGCGTCAGTATTGATTGGAACCGGTTTTAAATCAATAAAATTTAATCCATATCTGGTTGCCAAAATACGAACAACATCTTCCTCTTCTTTTTTATAGAGTTCCGCCAGACGTTTGTCTCGTTTGTCTTCATTAGAAAAGTTTGACATATGTAATATAATAGCATAGAAGGGTGCCAGGTGTCAGGTTTTAGGTGTCAGAAAAGTCCTTGACAAAAAAGACGTTTGGGTGTATAATTGAAACAGAGTGTACTACTGACAGATTTGGATTTAGAAACAAACAAAGAAAGGGAAAGTTATGAATAAGTTCTTTCAGATAGCCAAACAGTTCGTGATGCTGTCGGTCGTGGTGGCTGGGGCGCTGGCGAATGTAGGCTGTCTGACGATTTCTTCGTCAACACGTACTTCATTCTCGTCCTCTCATCGAACCGCTGATGGAGGTACAGTGACCGTGACTAAAACAGAAACAACAGTCTATAACAGTGGAATTGTAGAACGTGTTACCGAGCCGCCGGTGTTACGTCATGACCCTTATTTCTACAAATCATTACAGCCAGCTACGACGAGGTGTTTGGAAATCCCATCACCATTTCCGGGTTGGCATGACATTCCGAACCCCATCCAAGGGGATCGGTTTGAAAAGCCACAAAAGCAACAATGTGAGCCTCCTCGTGAGTGTCATCCATATGGTGGGCACGGTGGAGGAAACAGATGGCGAAGAAGGTAAAGAGAAAGGAGTAGTGCGCTGGGGGAAAATATAACCCCCGGCGCTTTTTTGTATCTAAATTAATCTCATGTTACAGTATTAATATGAAGTATTTAAGTAAAAGCTTGGAAGAAACTAGCAGAATAGCCGGTGATTTTGTAATGCACATACAAAATACTTATACTCATACTAACCGTGCAACTGTTGTGGGTTTATTTGGTGATCTAGGTTCAGGTAAAACTACTTTTACACAGGCCTTAGGGAAACATTTGAATGTAAAGGAAGTAATGACCAGCCCTACTTTTGTGATTATGAAGAAGTATAATGTCAAATTAGACAACCAAGGCCCGGCCTTGGGTACTCACAAGGCCCGGCCTTGGTTGAATTTGATTCACATCGATGCCTATCGCCTAGAGTCCGGGCAGGAATTATTAAGTTTAGGTTTTGAAGATTTATTAAACGATCCTCATAATTTGATTTTAATAGAATGGCCAGAGCGGGTAGTAGATATTTTACCAGCCGATTTATTTAAAATTAATCTCAAATTTATAAGTGAAATGGAGAGGGAGATAGAATTTCAAAATATGCTATAATCTCCTTATAAATGTCAAAAATAGCTAAAAAATTAGTCTTGCTAGATGTGCATGCCATTATTCACCGGGCTTATCATGCTTTGCCGGATTTTGTGAGTAGTAAGGGTGTACCGACGGGGGCCCTGTATGGTTTGTCCACGATGCTATTGAAAATAATTACGGATTTGAAACCGGATTATATTGTGGCCTGTTACGATTTACCCAAACCCACTTATCGACATGAAGCTTACAAGGATTATAAGGCCGGTCGCGCGAAAACTGACGATGAACTGATCTCGCAATTGAAAAAATCCCGAGAAATTTTTGAAGCTCTTAATATCCCAACTTATGATAAGGAGGGTTTTGAGGCGGATGACATGATTGGGACTATTGTGGAGAGGGTGATGAATGAAGCAGGCCGGGCTTTGGGAGTACCCAAGGCCGGGCTTGCTTCAAAGCCCCGGCCTGGTTTAGTAGATATTATAATTGCTTCTGGTGATATGGACACTTTGCAATTAGTAATAGATGATAAAGTGCGAGTTTATACTTTAAAAAAGGGAATCAAGGACACCATTATTTATAATGAGAAAGCCGTCGTAGAAAGATTTGGTTTCTTGCCAAAACTTTTGCCTGATTATAAAGGTTTACGTGGAGACCCGTCCGATAATATTATTGGTATTAAAGGGATCGGCGAAAAAACCGCGGGAATTTTAATTCAAAATTTTGGTGGTATTGAAGACATTTATAAAAAACTAAAAGCTAAAGGGGGTAAGGAAGCTTTTAAGAAAGTTGGTATTACAGATCGTATTGTAGAATTATTGGAGGCGGGGGAGGAAGAGGCGCAGTTTTCTAAAATGCTAGGTACTATCAGGCGTGATGCCCCGATTGATTTTAAATTACCTGAAAAAACCTGGGTAGAAAATTTAAATCAAGATAAGATATTGGCGGTTTGGAGTGAATTAGAATTTCGAACATTAGGGACTAGGTTGAAAGATGTATTGGGTGGAAAGGTGGGGGAGAAACCAGCTGAAAGAAAGGCTGAAACAGAGAAAGTAAATAGTCAGCTTTTTGCGGATAGCGAATTATCTGAGGATGAATTAAAAGAAGCAAAAATTACTTTGTGGCTTATAAATTCTAATATCTCTGATCCTAAAATCGAGGATCTATTAAATATTTCTGGTAAAAGGAATTTGAAAGAAGCGCGAGACTATTTACTAACAGAAATAAAAAATCGAAAATTAGATTATGTTTTTGACAACATTGAAAAACCGCTAATACCGATAATAAGAGAAATGGAGAAAAAGGGAATAGTAGTAGATAAGGAAATTTTACAGAAATTATCCGTGGAGAATCATAAAATTTTAGCCGGATTGGAAAAAAAGATTTGGGATTTAGCCGGGGGCGGGTTTAATATCAATTCACCAAAACAAATGGGGGAAATTTTATTTGTTAAAATGGGCTTAACAATTAAAAATCAGAAGAAAACGGCGGGAGGAAAAGTAAGTACTAAAGAGAGTGAATTGGAAAAAATGCGGGACCTGCACCCAATAATTTCTTTAATTTTGGAGTATCGGGAATTACAGAAAATGCTATCCACTTATATTGATAATATTCCTAATATGGTGGCCGAGGATGGACGTTTGCATGCCAAGTTTTTACAAACAGGAACCACAACAGGGCGCATGTCATCACAAGAACCAAATTTACAGAATATTCCTAATAAAGGAAATTTAGGTATGGCAGTACGTACTGCTTTTAAGGCTGACAAGGGAAATAAATTAGTCGCTTTTGATTATTCTCAAATGGAAATACGAATCGCCGCATTTCTATCTGGTGATAAGAAACTTTTAGAGATTTTTAGAAAAGGCGAGGACGTGCATACAGCAGTGGCAGCAGAAGTTTTTAATGTTCCTTTAGATAAGGTAGATAAGGAAATGCGCCGAAAAGCTAAGGTAATTAATTTTGGTATTATGTATGGTATGGGGGTGTCGGCTTTGAAAGTAAGTTTGGGCACTGACCGAAAGGAGGCGCAAAAATTTTATGATGACTATTTCACCAAGTTTAACGGTTTAGCTAGCTATCTGGATGCGGTAAAATCAGATACAGCAAGGATCGGTTATACAGAGACTTTATTTGGAAGGAGGCGTTATTTTGAGGGAATCAAGTCCAAGCTACCATTTATCAGAGCAATGGCCGAGAGAATGGCTATTAATGCGCCGATACAAGGGACCGGGGCGGATATTACTAAATTAGCGATGATAAAGGTAGATGAATATCTGAACACAACTGCCCCTAGCCCCTCCTTAACTAAGGAGGGGAAAAGAAAGAGTGGCGTGAATTTATTATTACAAGTTCATGATGAATTGGTTTATGAAATGCCTGAGAAGGCGATAGTAGAATTTGCTCCACGAATAAAAGAGATTATGGAAAACGTGGTGGACCTTAAAAAAACCAAAGGCGTAGTTTGTAAGGTAGAATATAAAATTGGAGATAATTGGGGTGAGATGCAAAAAATTAAGGAGTGAAACGACTATAATTTTTTAGCAATCCCGTACTTTTTTCACCTAATAATAAATTGATGTAAAACAATATTTGCATTCCAGACATACAAATTGCAGGAATAATAGTTTAATTAAAATAGTACTGGGATGAAATAAGTGCCCTAAAATAGGGCTATTTTAGAATTTAATTTGACGAAATACAAAAATCATTGACTTTTAAGGCAAAAGGTGCTATACTTGTTAAGGACTAAAAAAGTACCTTAAAAAACCAAGCAAAGGCGGTCATAGCTAAAAGATTCTGAAAAATCGGAATTTCCTAGCTATGACTGCCACGACGGCAATCAAGTAATGGCAAAAACCTAATGAAAGGAAAAAGTGCCATGAGTGAACAGAAACAGTTCGGTCAGTTCGTAGGGATGGTGGTGCAGAATTTGCCAGAACTCACGACGGGCAATATGCAGTCGTGGATTGGTAATCCGAAAGGGTTGCAGGCCATCCTCGCGAAGCTCGTCGAGGATCGCTTCACGAACAACCACGATGGCACGATCACCTTCACCCTCCCGCCCACGGCCGGCACGACAGGCGAGCAGTGGATCGCTCGCCTGGAAAAGGCCGGCAAGCGGTTGAGTGACGAAGCGAAGTTCTTGCTTCGCTCGGAAAGCTTCAAGCCAACGAGGGGCATGGCCTACCAGGTGACGGTCCTCAAGGGAGAGCTTTTCTCCGACGAGAACCGTATCACGCGGAAGATCCGGGCCGAGGCCAAGAAGCGCAAGCTTTCTGACCTACCGGCTGAAGCCGCCTGCCTCATCCGGGAGTTCTTCTCGGACGAGGAGATCAAGGCGATGGGTCTTTGGTATCTCGTGGTCATGCACGAACCCATCAAAGGTTCTGGCGGCGGCCCGGGGCTTCTTGGTATCCTTCGCCTCGGCGTTGGTCGGTGGCTCCACGCGGTTTGGGATGACCTCGACCGCAGGTGGCTTCGCGAGACTGGTTTTGTCTTCGGCTCCGCGTCATGCCCTCAGTCCTAGGGTCTAGGCACTGGCCCTCGGGACTTGGTCCTTGGAAAATTGTGGTAATCGCCACTAACACGCTTTCCGAAATAGCGTAGAATCGGAACCCCACACATCGTACGTGTGGGGTTTTAAAATATAAAAATTCTAATAAATAAGTTTTTATGATACAGTAATGGTGGTAGTAGGCGAGTATAAGTAACAGGGTAACGCTTGTTGCCGCCGAATCCAGTATCCATAAACTGAGAACGTCCGAGGTTACGGCTGAGGACGGAGGGTTTGTGTAGACACTTCAATAAAAAATGACGAGTTTATAAAAATGTTGACATATTCATTATTTATTTTATTTGGATTATTTTTCTTTTTTACGTTAATTAATTGGATTATCATATTATTCAAAACATTTACATTTACAAAATCAAGTATATTA
>CAYUVX010000029.1:0-6274 GCA_964448325.1 uncultured Candidatus Saccharibacteria bacterium | reverse complement strand
CCAGATGTTACTATAAAATCATCATTAGATGTAAAAGTATGAACTACATATCTCTTAGAATCTTGATAATTTCCATCCAAAGCCCAATAGGAAACACAATTGGTATCTGCAATACAAAGATCATAAGTAGTATCATTCCCCACAGAACCAGCAAAATCTAAAAGCGTACTCCAATATGTAGACGTAGCATTATGAAAAACGAAAGATTTAAAATCACCTAATCTGGAATATTTTCCGATATAAGCAGAATTACTATAACCACCCACACTACCATTATAAAGCTCAGACACTTCTGTGGCTGATAGCACTCTATCCCAAATTTGTACCTGATCAATTGAACCAACAAAATTAGTATTTGTAGGATCACCACCTATGTAAAGTACACTTGTTTGATTAGCAATTGTAACCTTTGCTTGTTTATCAAGGACGCTATCAACATAAATATTTGTTCCGTTTATAACTCCACTTTGAAATGAAAACACGATATGATGCCAGTTTCCATCAGCTACAGCAATGGAACCAGTATTTATACCCGTACCACCCCAATCATACCAAATTACTTTCCCAGCCTTAATATATAGTGCGTAAGCTGAAACTTTAGTAATTAAACCATTATAATTATTACCAGTATCAGTTGTTTTAAACCATGCGGATATAGTTCCACTATTAATTTTTAAAGAATCTGGGTTTCCTATATTTATTAAATCATCCACCCCATCAAATGTAAAACAATTTCCACCTGAGCCGGAAGTGCAAGACTCCGTATAAGTTGGAGTGCCCGACGTTGTCCCAAAATTATTATAAATAGAATTATCCTGCACGTATGTACCTGTTGGAGCAGTGTCAAAATCCATAAAAAGAATTGGGGCATTATTCCTCAAGCCAAAATCCACCCCATCTGTTTGATTATAAAAACCATTAATCAAACTAGAAAATATGGCAGATAAAGTGGTTCCCTGCACAAAAGTTACAAAAGAAAAAACTACAAATACAATAAAAATTACTAGAAACAATGAATATGTTTTTTTTCTTTTCGAAGATTTTAATATTTCATTTATTTTAAAAAACTTCATCAATAAATTTATTAATTTAGATCACTAAATAGTCGCATTTTTTCATCCACCACATTTTCCACTGCCTTTACTGTCTCTTTTAAATATTTATAAGGAGCTATCTCGTCAGGGTTTTCTTGCAAGGATTTCACTAAAGACTTACGAAAAGCCACACGAATTTCCGTATTAACATGCACCACGGACATCCCGGCCTTAATAGCCTCTTTAATATCCTCAGGTGAATTACCAGATGCACCATGAAGGACAAGGGGTATATTTACTGCTTTCTTTATTTCCTTTATTCTTTCAATATTCAAAGCTGGATTTCTACCATTCTTTAACATACCATGAATATTACCCACAGCTGGAGCTAATAAATCCACCCCGGTTTCTGCCACAAAGTTTTTCGCCTCCTCTGCTTTTGTAAGATATTCATCCGTAATATTTACACCTTCTGGGATTTCCTCCAGAATTTTAGATGAGCTGCCAATGAAACCAAGCTCGGCCTCCACCAAGATATCTGGATTTATGCTTTTAGCATATTCCACACACTTTTTAGTAATTTTTAAATTCTCCTCATGAGAAAGCTCGGAACCATCAAAGATAACAGCATCATAACCAGCATCCACAACTTCTTTCACGCCATCAAAACTATGAGTATGATCGGAATTAAGGAAAATAGGATAGTCATATTCCTCACGCAAACTTTTTATCGAAGCCACAGCCTGCTTGGTGCCAATATAATTCCTTTCTCCCTCTGCTGTACCAATAATAACCGGCAAATCAAGTTTTTTTGCCGCTTCAAAAATTCCCTTTAAAATTTCTAGATTTGAAATATTAAAGTGCCCGATCGCTTGCCCCTTCTTCTCTGCCTCTAAAATATATTCTTTTAATGTTTTCATACTTTCTATTATAACACAAAAACTCTAATTATTTAATTTAAAAAGTCCTCGGATCTCCTCGTCAGAACTTCGGCCAGACATTTTAAAATCAAACAATTTTCGTTTTTGTCTGTTATTCTCCGGCAGTCGCTAAATCATTAATAGCCTTTGCTATATCACCACTTTCAAAAATAGCTGAACCGGAAATAAGTCTGGTGGCCCCGGCACTAATTAAATCAGCGGCATTCTCAAAGGAAACTCCCCCATCCACACTAATCGGTATATTGGGATATAGATCACGCAAATCACTTATCTTCTCTAGAACATTATCATCAAATTCCTGTCCCTGGAAACCAGTATGATCAATGCCCATAAACTGAACAAAATCAATTATAGAATTCCCTTCCTCATCAATTAAATCTAAAATTTCAAATAAATCTTCATTGGCAGTTCTGATATCTAAAGCTACTCCAATTTGCAGACCAAAAGTTTCATCCTGAGCTGTACCATAATCAGTTCTTAATTTCTCAATTGTTTCCAAAATATTTGAAGCAGATTCAATATGAAGAACCAGCCTTTTTGCCCCTGCTTTTACCCAAGCATCTACCACTTCATCAGGATTACGTATCATTAAATCAATTTCAAAATCTAAGGAATCCCAAAAAGGAAATCCTTCTTCTTCGGTAATAATATTATTAAACTCTTCCATCCCTCCTTTAACATACGGCCAAGTTTTATTAGGAACAAATTTACCATCACAAATATCAATCTGCACCAATTGAGTCAGACCATTGGCTTGAGCCATTTTATCTCTCAAATCTTCTAGATCTTTTGGTAATATTGCTGGTATTATTTCTATCATATATAAACGAATTAACAAATAAACAAATAAACAAATAATACGAATCGACTACAAATATCTAAATTGGTTGATCTAATCTTAATACCCTGGCTGGTTTAATATATCCGCTACTAAAATTTACCAGAATCCCAAGCTTAAGTCCAGTCCTCTGTAAATAATTTTGAATTTGTCTATAGCATTCCTTATTTAGGAATCTTACAGTCTTTATTTCTAGAATAATTTTATTATCTATGATGAAATCAGCAATGTTTCCGCTATCGCCAATTCGACATTCTCTTTCAAATTTAATCTTTGATTCAATAAATTTTTGTTCAATTAAATCACCATATTGTTTTTCACGTGCAAATTGACCTAAATTATTATGAACAGAAAAAAGAATACCGGTTAAACAATAAGACAATTCCGGATAAAACACTTTTTCCTTTGTTATTAACATATTTATTTTTATTTATCCTATTTGTAGTCGATTTGTAGATTCGTACAATTCGTATATTTGTTTACTTAAAAATTTTTCTTCAACCTTACATCACGAAGTATTTTTTCCATCTTTTTTATCCGCCTAATGTGCTTATAATCACCGGAAAATGGAGTCTTCAGCCAAATACGAACGGCATCTTTTGCTTCACCAGTACTTAGAAACCTAGCTCCCAGAGAAAGAACATTAGCATCATTATGTTGTCTAGAAAGTTTTATGATATCGGAATTTTGAAATACTTTATTGCCATAAAAAACTACCGCCCGCACATTAGGAAACTGATTAGCCACCATAGCCTCGCCCTGGCCAGATCCACCTATCACAATACCCCTGAGCCCATTCGGATGGTCAGATACCGCCCGGCCAACAGGAGCAATAAAATCAGGATAGTCATCAAACTCATCATAAACATGAGCCCCATGATCCACCACCTCATATCCCAATTTTTGCAAATAAGCAGCCAAGGCTTCCTTTAGCTCAAAACCAGCATGGTCCGCCCCAATATGCACTATTATTTTTTCTTTTTGTTTTGGCATAATTAAATTATGTATTATTAAAATTTTCGCTGAAAGTTAAAATTTAAGAAAAAAATAAAAAGAAATTAAAATAATAAAAGTTAAAAGTTAATTCTATTTAAAACAGCGGGAGAGACGGCAGCCAACCCCCGGATCCGAAAGGCCAGGCGAAACGGCATAGACATCCACCCGAGCAATGCCAGGATCCCAGTCGGCGCGGACGACACCGGAACCGGCTTCTTTACCTAGGCGTGAACCAGGACACCAAGTGGGTTTAACATAACCATCGTCTCCTACTTTACCATCAACATGAATACCTTTTTTTTCCCAAATCTCTCTCTGTAATAAAAACCATTCCGTTATAGTTAATTTCTCACCAGCCTTAATAAAATCTTCTGCTTTATTATCTATGCCGTTAGTTTTTTCTCCATCATATTTTTTATCTAAAGTCTTTAGCAATTCTGGCTGAGCTGTCAAATCAGGAGCAGAGTGTAATAAAATCATACGATCTCCACTTCGTGAATTAATTACTTTTTCAGGATCAATACCTAAATAGGTATCATTTTCTGGCAAACCAGCCTTCTTGGCTTCTTCTTTATAACTTTTTGTCATCTCTTCTTCCAACTTTTTTAAATCAGCACTATCCACTGTCGCTGGAATAAGAATAATTTTATCAAAACCTTTTTCCTGTATTTCTCTTTCTATTGCATCCGCATTCCTTTCCCAAATATCCTGCATTGCTTCTGCAAAATTGGCCGGTAATGTTAAACCATGCTTAATATAAAAATCCGTCCAATTAGCAATTTCCTTTTCAAAATTAATAGAAATAGTTTCAGTATTTTCCTTACCTTTGATATCTTTATACTTATATTCAGCGGAGATTTCAGGTATAAAACTTTTTCCTTCTAATTTCTTTTGAATTGCTTCAGCTTTAGCTATTTCTACCTGCACCTTCCTTCTTCTATCCTGAAATAGAGTAAAATCCGCGGTCTTTTGGGCGGAAGCAAATTCATTTTCTAAAATCCTTCTTGCTACGGCTACTAGACCCAATTGCTCGTCTAGTTTATTTAATAACTCTTCTTTCTCTTCAGCTGAAAGTTCCACCACTTCGCTATCAGCGGATTTACTTTTCTCTATCTTGGATTTTCCAGATTTTGGTGTCAAAACTTCAAAGCTTTCCATAGCTAAATGATAACAGATTTAAGTTTTTGACGCAAATTGAAGGAATTGCAATGTTTTAGCAGACCAAGATATGAACTGACATTCTCTTCACTTGCATTAGCAAACATTTTAGCTTTTGTTTTATTTCTTAATAAAATTGCTTGAGGTAATATTGTGTATCCCAGGAAATCAATTCCCCATTGTAATTTTCTAATACTAGCCTTATGTTCAGGAATTTCTAATAAACAATTCTCCTTTAAATATGCCTTAATCTTACTCAAAAATAAACTTAATTGTTCTGAATTATTATCTAAAATAACAAAATCATCATTATAACGAATATAAAATCTAATTTTTAAAGTATTCTTTATATATAAATCAAAATCATGTAAATAAATATTAGCAAAAATCTGACTTGTAACATTACCAAGTGGAACACCAGCCTTAAAACTATAAATAATTTCCTCGGCAATTTTCAAAATCTTTTTATCTTTAATTTGTTTTTTCAATAATAGAAAAAGAATGTCTGGATTTATACTGTTAAAATACTTTTTAATATCACACTTCAGGACAAAACACCTACCAGAATTCTCAGCTAAAACTATCTTGGTAAAATATCTAAAAGTCTGTATAGCCAAATGTGATCCTTTATTAACTCTAGAGGAATAGGAATTTGCTATGAAAAGTGGCTCATAGATTCCTACCAAATAATCATATATTAAACGGTGAATAATTCGATCCCGAATTTCGGCTACATGAATATCTCGTCTTTTACTATCAAATACCCGAAAAAACTTGTATGCTCTATGTTTGTATTTATCAGATTGCAATTCCTCATGCAAATCAAATAAATTATCTTCCAAATGCCTTTCAAAACTCTGTACATCCGTTTTCTTGGTCTTGCCCCGCCGAAAAATCCGCCAAGAATTTAGCAGATTATCAAGCTTAAATAATTCATTAAAATCTTTATGGACAATAATCATAGTTTTGAAAAATTAGATATTCCTCTTCTCTCTAAGTTATTTATTATTTACGAATCGGCACATAAAATGATTTTTTCCTTACCGAAATTTGAGAGATATACATTGGGCGAAAAAATAGAAAATACTATACTTTCAGCGATGGAAATGACGATCATTGTTAGTATCACCAGTCGGTTGGAAAAAGAAAAGCTTTTAATCCAAATTAATGCCAAAATTGAATTGCTTAAAATTCTTTATCGTTTAGCCCTAAACTGCCAGATGATAGAAGGGCGAGACTATCTAGCAAGAGAAAAAGATTTGCAGGAGGCTGGCCGGCAAACAATGGGCTGGCTAAAATACGAGAAA
>CAYUVX010000028.1:0-6312 GCA_964448325.1 uncultured Candidatus Saccharibacteria bacterium | reverse complement strand
CGTCCCTCCCGCTGTTTCTATAAAAAGTAGCTTGTAGCTTTTACTCTATTAATTTTTTTATTTTTTTATCTTTTAAATACAGTAAACTGACAGCGGTCGTGGGCAGTTTACTGTATTGGTATTTTGGAAAATTTTAAGGTAATATCAAGTCTATGAATAGTGATAAAAAAGAGGAAAATCCTCTACCAGAAGATCATACACGGTTCTACGTTGTAGGAACACCTATAGGGAATATGGAGGATATCACGTACCGCGCGGTGCGGGTTTTGAGTGAGGTGGATATGGTGCTGTGTGAGGATACGCGAGTCACAAAGAATCTTTTAAATAAATACAATATCAGCACGCCCACTTTTAGTTATCCTTCTGATAATATGAAGGCCAAGGAGAGACCTTACAAAGCTAAGGACTCACCTTTGCCTCCTAAAGTACAGAAAATTTTACAAATGATAGAGGAGGGGAAAACTCTGGCGTTGGTATCTGATGCTGGTACTCCCACTATCTCTGATCCAGGTTCTGTGTTGGTTGCTAAAATAAAGGAAGTCTTTATGGATATTGAAGTTCTTTCCATCCCCGGGCCAAGTGCGGTTATTTCTGCTCTTTCTATCTCTGGTTTGAATGTTTCAGAATTTACTTTTTTAGGTTTCTTACCGCATAAAAAGGGCCGGGAGACCCTATTTAAGGAAATTGCTGGAGCAAAACGGGTAAATATTTTTTATGAATCACCTCACCGGATTTTGAAGGCTTTGGAATCATTACAAAAATTTGCCCCAAATAAGAAAATAGTGATTGCTCGGGAATTAACAAAAGTGTTTGAGCAAATTATTTCTGGATCGCCAGTGGAAATAATTGAGTATTTTTCTGCTAATCCTGATAAAGTAAGGGGTGAGTTTGTGGTGATTGTTTCCTAATTGTGCTATATTATTGTTATGAAAAAAATATCATCAATAACTGTTTTGGGGTTTTTAATTATGCTTATTGCCTCGCCATTAATTGCTATTTCCCGTGAATGGAAAGAAATTATTTTAATTATTTGTGGTCTGGCCGTTATTATCCTTTCCTATTTGATTAGAAGAGAATTACATAAGGTATTAAAGTTTCTTCATGGTGATGAGGATCAGTCTATCAAAGATACCTATGTTGAAAACAATCCACAATAAATATTTTTATATCGGTTTGATCTGCGCTTTTATTCTAGTGCTGGCTTTTTTTATCTTGCCAAATTTATTGCCTGCCGATTTTGCTTGGGGTCTTAAAAATGATTTAGCTGCTGTTGTCCCTACTTCTACTATTCCCATACAACAGATACCAGTGAAGAAAATAGTGAAGCATATTAAAACACCAGAAGCCGTGAAGGGTATTTATATGACCGCCTGTGTATCAGGCACACCTAGTTTCCGCGCCAAGCTTTTAAAATTAGCAAATGAAACGGAAATAAATTCCATTATTATTGATATCAAGGATTATAGCGGAACTATTTCTTTTAATATTCCAGATTCGGAATTTGCCGATAATGCAGGCGGTGGGTGTAAAGCAAAGGATATGGAGGAATTTATCAAGACTCTTCATGATGCAAATATATATGTGATCGGAAGGATTACTGCTTTTCAGGATCCCTATATTACAAAAATTCATCCGGACTGGGCAGTAAAGAAAAATTCAGACAGAAGTATTATCTGGAAGGACAGAAAGGGAATTAGCTTTGCTGATGCCGGTAATAAGGAAATGTGGCAGTATTTAGTAAATTTGGCACAAGCTTCTTATGATATTGGTTTTGATGAAATAAATTGGGATTATATCCGTTTTCCTTCCGATGGAGATATGAAGGATATTTATTTTCCTTCCAGTGAAATTATTTGGGCTGCTGAAAAAGCAAGACAAGCTAATATACCAGTTGAGCCAGTAAGTACCACCACCCCAGTAGTAGAGAATTCAGAAATTCACACTACGAAATCCAGACCACAACCACAAATTTCAAATAAATCACTAGTGTTAAATATGTTTTTTGAATATTTGCATAATTATTTTAAGGATACCGATATTGTTATCTCCGCTGATTTATTTGGTATGACAGCCACAAATTATGATGATTTAAATATTGGACAAATACTTGAGGATGCTTTAACTAATTTTGATTATGTCGCGCCTATGGTTTATCCTTCGCATTACCCGGTTAATTTTATGGGGTATAAAAGCGTGGCCGAAGTAAACGCTCACCCTTATGAAATCGTAAATTACTCAATGAAGATAGCGGTGGAGAGGGCAAAAGAAATAGGTGTTAGTCCACTCAAATTACGCCCCTGGCTTCAGGATAATGATTATCCCGTGCCTTATACTCCAGCCATGGTGCGGGCGCAGATAAATGCTACTTATGATGCTGGCCTAACTTCCTGGATGCTCTGGGATGCAGGGAATACGTATACGCAGTCGGCACTGCTTATTAAATAAAGTAAAAAATGGGAAGAATTCTCTTCACTTAACGAAGACTAATCGTTACGAGAAATCTTCCCATTTTTTACTTTATTTATGCTATAATTATTAACAAATGTACGATCCAGAACGCGTAACAACTTTTGCTAATGCGGATTCCCGAAATAGGAATGTGGAGTTTGGTATTAAAGCCAAGGACAGGACACGTCATGTCTATGTGATCGGAAAGACGGGTATGGGTAAGTCTACCTTACTGGAGAATATGGCAGCGCAGGATATAGCCAATGGTGAGGGTATGGCCTTTATTGACCCACATGGTAAAACGGCTGAATTGCTTTTAAATTATGTGCCTGAACATCGAATAAAAGATGTGCTTTATTTTGCTCCCTTTGATTTGGAACACCCTATTTCTTTTAATGTATTAGAGGATGTGGGCTTTGATAAAAGGCATTTGGTGGTCTCTGGTCTGATGTCTACCTTTAAAAAGATCTGGGTGGATGCTTGGTCAGCAAGGATGGAATATATTTTAACTAATACATTGTTGGCATTATTGGAATATCCGGGTTCAACCTTATTAGGAGTAAATAGAATGCTTGCTGATAAAGAATACCGAAAAAGGGTAGTGGATAATATCAAAGATCCAGCCGTAAAAAGTTTTTGGGTTGATGAATTTGCCAAGTATACAGACAAATTTGCGGCGGAAGCAACCCCCGCTATTCAAAATAAGATCGGTCAGTTTACCTCTAACCCCTTGATTCGAAATATTATTGGCCAGTCAAAATCCTCATTTGATTTGAGAAAAATGATGGATGAAAATAAAATTATTATTATTAACTTATCCAAAGGACGAGTTGGGGAGGCCAATGCTAATTTGCTTGGCTCTATGCTTATTACTAAAATATATTTGGCAGCCATGTCCCGAGCGGATGTATCAGAAAAGGAATTACAGAAGTTACCTAATTTCTATTTATATGTGGATGAGTTTCAGTCTTTTGCCAATGAAAGCTTTGCAGATATTTTATCCGAGGCCAGAAAGTATAAATTAAACTTAACTATTGCCCACCAGTATATTGAGCAAATGTCCGAGGAGGTGAGGGCGGCAGTTTTTGGTAACGTGGGAACTATGATTACTTTTAGAGTGGGAGCTTTTGATGCCGAAATTTTGGAAAAGGAATTTGCCCCCCAGTTTACTGCTGAGGATTTGGTGAATTTGGGTTTTGCTCAGATATATTTAAAATTAATGATAGACGGAGTAAGCTCGATGCCTTTTTCCGCTACTACTATGCCACCGATCAAGGAGCCAGAAAAATCATCAAGATTAGAAGTAATAGAAATGTCTCGTCAGCAATTTTCAGTTGATAGAAATAGCGTAGAACAAGATGTTATTAATTGGCACAATGACAATGGGCAGATAGCTAAAAAAGAAACAGTTAAAATGCCTCTAGCAGAGAATCCTATTAAGGAAAAGAAGAGTGAATATAAGACACCAGCACCAGTAAAAAAAATTGATCAAGCAATTCAAGCACAGACAGATCGACCTAAATATATTAAGCGAGAAGAAATAAAACCAAATATGCCAAAGCCCGATGATCTGGATGACGAATTTGTACCATTAGATGAGCTTAAGAAGGAGGCCTTTAAGACAAATAATTCTGGTGAGAATTTAAATTTTAGTAAGAATAATATTAATAATAAGAAAATGGTAAATGAAAAGAGTCTGTCTGAATTGAGGGCTGTTTTGCAGTCTATAAATAAGGATAAATCAAAAACTTTTACTGGCAAGGAAATTCCCGAAGACAAATTAAGACAGATGCTTGATTTGGATAAATAATATGAAGAATTTATTAAAATACAGTATTTTAACTGGTATATATGCGGTTTTGATTGTACCGTTTATTGTTTCCAGTAGTATGTTTTTCCCTTATATAACCGGCAAAGGCTTTGCTTTTAGAATAATTGTAGAAATAATTTTTGGTCTTTGGCTTATTTTAATTTTGAAGGACTCAGAGTGTCGGCCTAAATGGTCCTGGGTCTTGGGCAGTGCCTTAATATTTACTTTTGTTTTACTGCTTGCTGATATATTTGCAGTGGCCCCTTTTAAGGCTTTTTGGAGTAATTATGAGCGGATGGAAGGTTTTGTTACCTTTGCCCATTTGCTAGCTTATTTTTTGATTATTTCCTCTATGCTTAATAAAGAAAAATTATGGCTTTGGTTTTTAAGGGCAAATGTGATTGCCGGTACTATTATGGCCATTACCAGTCTAGACAAAGCCACTGAAGCTCGTTTTTCTGGACCACTTGGTAACCCTATTTATATTGCCGTTTATTTTCTTTTTATTTTCTTTTTTAGTTTTCTACTTTTATATAAAGATGTTTTAGTAAAGAATTTAAGTGACTGGAAATTATTTAAAAAAGTTTTTGCCAATGTATTATTTTATATTTATTTAGCAATTTCAGTCTTATCCCTGTATGTGGTGTATCGTACATCTCGTGGAGCATTATTAGGAGCTCTTGGGGGTATTTTTGTAGGGGCTGTATTGATCAGCCTTTTTGAAAAGCCCGCCCGAACGACTGATATCATTCAGTCGGGCGTGGAGAAAAAAATTATCAGGCAGATTGCTCTTATTGGCATCCTTTTGATTTTTGTTGTTTTTCTTATATTTTTAGGAATCAGAAATACACAATATGTAAAAAATAATCCTACTCTTTCCAGGTTGGCTGAAATATCTTGGACTAATTTGAATGGACAAGCGCGCCAGCTAGTTTGGCCTATGGCTATCAAGGGTTTTAAAGAAAAACCAATTCTTGGTTGGGGGCAGGAGGGATTCAATTATGTTTTTAATAAATATTATGATCCCGGAATGTATGATCAGGAAAGCTGGTTTGATCGAGCGCATAATGCCCCCTTGGATTTTTTGGTGGCCGGTGGCCTTCTTGGTTTTCTTTCTTATCTAGCTCTCTTTGCTTCAGCTTTATACCTTTTATGGTTTAAAAAAAGTAATTTTGATATAACGGAAAAATCACTACTAACGGGTCTTTTGGCGGGGTATTTATTTCAGGCGATTTTTGTCTTTGATAATTTAATTAGTTATATTTTCTTTTTTACAGCTTTGGCTTATATTCATTCATCTATCGTGGAAAAGGAGGAACATAAAAAAGTCTTTAATTATTTTTCGGATTTTATTTCTAATCAGGAATATCAAAATTATATCTTGATTCCTATAATTATTTTTCTAACTGGCTTTGGTGTTTGGTGGGTAAATGTGCCTGGCATAAAAGCTAATCAAACTTTAATTCAGGCACTTAGATTCGTTCAGGCTAAAAGAATATCCGAAGGATTAGAATCTTTTGAATCTGCTTTGTCTTATAAATCAATGGGTGATTCAGAAATCAGGGAGCAATTACTTTCTTATGTACCAGGTATTTTAAAATCAGTAGAGATAGATAATAAAGACAAACAAGAGTTTTTGACCCTGACATTTGATGAAATGGGAAAGCAAATTGCTAGGGTACCAGAGGATGCCCGTTATTATATTTTGATGGGTTCATTGCTTAATAATATAGGCCAATCTGAGAAGGCTTTGCCTTATATTGAAAAAGCAGTTGAGTTATCACCAAAGAAACAGGCTATGAGATTTGAATTAATTCGGTCTTTATACGCCTTGAATAGGAAGGAAGAGGCTTTAATAGAGGCTAAAAGCGCTTATGATTTAGAGCCTAATTATATACAAGCGAAAAAAATATATGAAGAAGTTTTAAAGGGGGATAATACTAATTAATAAAACTATCTAAATACTTGCTATTTTAAAGAGAGTATGCTATACTGTCTTAGTGAGTGCTAGCAATGGCTAGCTCAAACGAATGTCTGTGTAAAGCCCCACTTCG
>CAYUVX010000027.1:0-6318 GCA_964448325.1 uncultured Candidatus Saccharibacteria bacterium | reverse complement strand
AGAAATGATCCTCTGTTCAGAATGTATAGTAGAGCTTAATTCTTGCTTTTCACCAGCCTTTACATAATCCCTGATATTACCAACTTGATATGGAGTATAATCACTAGGTAAGGATTCGTTATAAGCCTTTAAAATCACTTCGCCGTCCTTCACCAGAACTGCCCCAACTTGTCTCCACCAATCTCCACTTTTCTTTGATTCTTTATAGGCCTCTCTCATCCATGTCTTATCTACCTCTTTAAGGCTCTTTTTTTCTTTTAAAGGTTTTTCCGCCAATACATTTTGAGCATCCCAACGTAAAAATGTTGAAGACCATTTTATATCCAAACCAGAAAAAATTTTTTGGGCTAATCCCCTGGATATCTGATCATTAATTAATAATAGCTTTTTTTTCTTGAATTTATTGGTAATTTTACTATTAAAAACAAAAATTTTATTAAAACCAAGAATTGTTAGAATTTTTTTACTTGTCTTATAATCGATTGAGGCTATTTCCTCCTGTAACCCAGTAATTTTCCTTACGGTTTTCGGTTCTATGATATAAATTTCGGATATTGTATTCTTGTTTTTTTTAAGTAAATCCAAAAAGCCTTGATGAATCACAGGAATATTTATAACAAGCGTCCTTTTTTCTACCATATTATTTTTTCTTTCTTTTCAGGCCTTCTAATTGATCAAGAAGGTGAATTTTAATCACATTCTGTATAATATCAGTAGATGAGGTACTCAATGCCTGCCTTGGTATTACTATAAGCTTTTTACAAAGTTTACTAATTATTTTTTTTTGTTCTGCCGTATAACTATTTCCCTCTACTGCAACAAAGACATCAACCGGTAAATCTTTAATAATTTTGAACTGCCAATTACCTTTTTTATCTATGTCGTCAACTAATGTAACATAATCAACACAATCTTGATATGACAACATCTCTGCCCTTTCTGTTTCAGGTATAACTGGCCTTAATGGTCCTTTATAGGACTTTATACCCCTATCACTGTCTACACCAACAATTAATACGTCACCATGCTCTTTTGCGGCATTAAGATACCTAAGATGACCAATATGGAGCATATCCCACGAACCAATAGTACAGACTACCCTATGTCCCAAAGTTTTATGAGCTTTAACTTTTTCTATTAAATCCTTATGATCAGGAACAATTTTTGAAATGTTTTTCATATTATATAAAATTACAATGTAAAGCAATTTTAATACTTATTAATGAAAAACACAACAAAAAACAACCCTTGCCTAAGAATTGTTTTTTGTTTATAATTTGGAGTTTTTTAGTCCTTTATTTCACTTCCACCCACACATACTTTTCTGCTGAAAAGTTGCGCCGGGCCCGCCTCGGCTCGTCAGCCTCCGGCCGGTGGAAGTTTCTTACTTCACTTCCACCCCCATAGAGCGGGCAGAGCCTTCAATAATTTTCATGGCCGCATCAATATCATTTGCATTCAAATCAGCCATTTTTCTTTCAGCAATTTCTTTTAACTGTGCTTTAGTAATAGAGCCAGCTTTCTTGACAGCATTTTTACCAGAACCACTGGTAAGACCAGCTGCCTTTAAAATAAGGCCAGTAGCCGGTGGAGTTTTTAATTTGAAATCATAAGTTCTATCTTCATAAACAATTATTTCCACAGGTACAATATCCCCCATTTGTTTTACGGTAGCGGCGTTAAATTTCTGCACGAAATCACCAATATTAATACCTGCCTGGCCCAAAGCTGGGCCAACTGGTGGTGCTGGATTTGCTTTACCAGCCGGAATTTGTAACTTTAATTTTTTTGTTATTTTTTTTGCCATATTTTTTATTTATCTGATTTAGAAGCTAATCAGGTTTCTAATAATACCTATATTCTCTTTATTTGCAACATGTCCAGCTCCACAGAAGTTTCTCGTCCAAACATCAAAACTAAAACCTTTACCTTACCCCTATCATTATCTACTTCGCTAACTTTTCCTTCCAAATCCTTAAATGGACCATCCGTAATAATAACGGCATCATCCACTTCCAAACTAATATTATGCTTAACGGTATTAGCATTCATTCGGCCAAAAATATTATCCACCTCATCCTTTGCTAATGGCACGGGGAAAACTCCCGAACCCACAAAACCAGTTACGCGAGGAGTATTACGAACTACATACCAAGAATCGTCGGTTACTGTCATATCTACCAAAACATAACCGGGGTATATTTTTTCCTCTTCTTCTACGCGCTTTCCGCCTTTCACTTTTATTTTTTTCTCAATCGGGACAATTACATCAAAAATCCTGTCACCCATATTCAAAGACTCAATTCTTTGTTTTAAATTTCTAGCCACAGCATTTTCATAACCAGCATAAGTGTGGATACCATACCAATTTCTCCCTTCTTGTATATTTTGTTTTGCCATTTCGTTATTTAAAAGTTAAAAGTTTGTAAAGTTATAAAATCTAGATTAAATAAATAATTTTAGAACCATAGTAAATAGGAAATCAAAAGCGCCTAAGAAGGCCGCCACAATTATAGAAAAAACCACCACAATAACAGTGAACAAAATAGCCTGATTTTTTGTTGGCCAACTAACATGTTTTAATTCTCCCTTTGTATCCTTTAAATACTCTGTTAATTTTGACATAATATTGTAAATTAATTATTAATTTTTTTACTTGTCCCGCGTAGCTTTTAGCGAAGTGGGATTAAAAAACCCCGTCTCCGAGGTCCTTTAATACTACTATATATTTAAAGTAATTGCAAGTCTTATGAGGCTTACTATCTTATCTCATAAGTAATAGTAACATTTGAAGTTATCGTATTTTCTCCTACTGGTATCTCTGGCGCAATAGCATCTGCCCCTCCTATACCAGCAGTCATAGATTTCTCCATACCATAATATACAGGGTAAACTCCCCCTTCAGAAAAACTAGTAATTCGCACTAATCTCACCCCTAAACTCTTTGCTAATTTTTTAGCTTCTTCTCTGGCATTTTTAATTGCCTCCTCTTTTGCCTGTGCTTTGATAGTATCCTCCTCATCTATAGAAAAATTTGGTCCGGAGACATTTGTGACTGAATCCCCAACGGCAGACAAAATTTCTCCGATCTTTGTTAAGTCCCTAATTTTTACTTGTACAGTCTGACTGACATCATATCCTGCCAAAACCTGCTTACCACCATAAGTATAATTTACTCGCAAATAATCGTAACGAGGATAAATACTATAATTAGTAGTTTTTATATCCTTATCCTCTACACCAGAACTTTTTATAGTATCAATTATTTTATTCATTTTTATAGCAGAGGCTTCCTGAGCCTTAGCTACATCCATACCTTCCTCAATAACACCAAAAGAGATGGTGGCAATATCCGGCTTGGCCATCACTTCCCCCTTACCAGTAACGGTAATGGTGTTTACAATTTTTCCATTATCTCTCCAGCCATCATGCCCACCAAAAATTGCCTTAATAATAAAAATAATTATGAAAATAATAACTATGGTACTAATAATCTTGTGGCCCCCACTGGATCCACACCAACACCATTTTTCGCACATCCTTCCACACCAATTTTTCTGACCAATACTTGTACCTTGATTATTTATATTTTGTTCCATATATTTAATATTATTAAAGCTAATAAAACGACTAATAATGGTATTATAGCATATTTTGCCTTTCACAGCTCTCCACCAAATTCTGGAATAATGAAGCTACGGTCATAGGACCTACCCCTCCAGGGACGGGAGAAATAGCGGAAACGAGGGTTTTTACAGACTCGAAATCCACGTCGCCATATATTTTTCTTGATTCTACACCTTCTTTATCTCTAATCAATACTGACGTAATCCCCACATCTATTATTACACAACCTTCTTTTACATATTCCGCCCCGACAAATTCTGGCTTGCCAATAGCCACAATCAAGATATCGGCTTCGCGAGTTATCTTCTCAGGATTCTCTGTTTGGCTATGCACAACACTTACCTCCGCCCCATTATTTTTCATTAAAACAGCCAGCGGGTTCCCCACCAAAGCCGAGCGTCCCATGACCACTACTTTTTTCGCCCGAACAGGAATTTTATAATAATTTAAAAGTGACAATACTCCACGCGCAGTAGCAGGTACTATTCCCTCTTTATTATTTTCTAAAAGGTTTTTTCTATTCTCTGAGCAAACTCCGTCCACATCTTTTTCCGGAGTTATTCTCTCCACCGCCTCTGACCAATTTAAAGGGCTAGGTAGAGGTGATTGCACAATTATTCCATGCACAGTTTTATCTTTATTTAATTTCTCAATTTCGTCCAATAAAATTTCTTGGGTAATGGAATCATCAAGGTGGAACCTTTTTTCCGATTCAAGGTTCCACCTTGATGACTTTAAGTCCACCACATAGGCATTAGCCCCAATTTTCTTGGCAAAATTCATTTTCATGCGCACATAAATTTCTGAATCTGGATTATCGCCAATTTTGATTATCGCCAAAGTTGGCCTGCCTGCGCAGGCAGGGACTATATTAAAATCTTTGATTTTCTTTTTCAATTCGGCCATTATCTCATCCCGTACTTTTTTTCCATCTAATATTTTTGTCATTTTATTCATATCTAAGGGCTTCCATGGGGCTCTTTTTAGCAGCCTGACTAGCAGGATACAAACCAAAAACAAGACCCACCAAACTAGAAACTATCAAACCGAGAATAGCGGCATTAATAGGAAAGGTAAATACCCAGTTCAAACCACCAAATTTAGTAATCAGAATGGAAGCAATAAGAGAAAGGACTGAACCTAAAATAACACCAATAATCCCCCCTAGGCCAGTTAAAATAACCGCCTCTAAAAGAAATTGCGTAAGTACTTCATTATTAGTAGCCCCTAAAGCTTTCCTTAAACCGATTTCTTTTGTTCGCTCGGTTACAGACACCAACATAATATTCATAATACCAATACCACCAACTATTAAAGATATAGCAGCAATAGCAGTGAGGAAAATAGTTAAAGCATTGAATATCGTCCCTAATTTATCAGCCACCTCCGCCGGAGTAGAAACAAAAAAATCATCTTTGGCTGGGTCCGTAATATTATGCAAATCGCGCAATGTTTTCTTTATATCCTGAGCAACCGCATCAATATTATTTTCCGAATCAGCTTCTACTATTACTCGCTGAAAATATTTTGTTCCCGAAATATATTGTTGCATGGTGGTATAAGGAATAACAACCGCTTCATCAAAATTTATAAAGGAGCTTTGTCCTTTTTTAGGTAAGACACCAATAACTTTAAATGTCGTATTTTTTATTCTAATCTTTTCTCCCACGGCCTCATCTTGACCAAAAAGTTTATCTTTTACTTTTGAACCGAGAACGGCCACACTAGCTTTACTCTTTACCTCCTCATCCGTAAAGAAAAAACCTTTCGCAGGAACCAAATCAAAAAGTTTTTCCATATCTTGTCCAGAACCAAAAAGAGAAAACTTATAAATTTCACTACCATATACTCCGCTTTCTGAACCAAAAACAATCGGCATTACGCTTACTCCATTAGGAACATTATTTTTATTTTTTAAGGCATCTAATTCCCTTTGTTTTATAGAATCAGCAAATAAGGAAGCTAAGTCACTAGGGCCACTTGGTTCTTTCCCCGGGAGAACACTAACATTTTTAGATCCCAAACCTTGCACCTCACCTAAAATTAAATTTTTAGCTCCCTCCCCCAATGACACAATGAGGATAATGGAGGTAATACCTATCACAATACCAAGTATAGTCAAAGCCGACCTAGACTTATGTGTCCGTAAACCAGTTAACGCTGTTTTTATACTATATCTTAATTTCATATAATTTACTTTGTAAAACTTTTACCATCAGTCCTTCGATTCTCCACACGAATATCACTTTCTATCTGCCCATCGTGGAGGCGGATGATACGCTCGGCGTATTCGGCCGTATAGGTTTCGTGCGTTATAAGAATAATAGTATGGCCTTTTTCCTGATTAAGTTTCTGAATTATTTCAATTACAGCCTGACCGGATTTGGAATCCAAATTCCCCGTTGGCTCATCAGCAAATATTATTTCCGGCTTGTTCACCAAAGCCCTAGCAATTGCTACCCTTTGTTTTTCTCCACCAGAAAGCTGAGTCGCTTCATGATACATTCTATGTTCCAAACCAACGGCAATAACTGCCTCCCGAGCCAAACCATCCCACTCTGCCTCTGGTCGATCTGAATAAAGTAAAGGCAGTTTTACGTTTTCTAATACTGTTGCTCGCGGTAAGAGATTGAATGCTTGAAAAATAAAGCCCATTTTTTCATTTCTCAATTTGGCAATTTCATCCTGATT
>CAYUVX010000026.1:0-6463 GCA_964448325.1 uncultured Candidatus Saccharibacteria bacterium | reverse complement strand
CCAACATCGGTCCAAAATTAGCCTTAGTCATACCTTTTAATAAATCCTTAAGTGTTGGTCTCTTATTTTCTACGACTTTTAAAATAATCTGTGAACCTTTCTTCTCTACCTCGACTTCCGAGCCTAGAGAAAAAGAGGTGGATTCAATGAGCACTTTTGGTAAACGAATACCTAAACTATTTCCCCATTTTTGTATTTTAGTTGTCATATTATAAGTATATACTTTGTATATACATTGTCAAATTCTGTCTGTGGATAACTAAAATACTATTTGTAACTCGGACTCTGTTCCTTAATCCCACTTTTATGGGCAGAATGTCTAGCCAGAGCATACAAAAGTGAAGACAAACGATTTAAATACGTCATGGCGTATGTTGAAATTTTTATAATTCCCTCCTCGGATACCGCTACTACTCGCCTCTCAGCCCGGCGAATTAAAGTTCGAGCAAAATCTAATTCCGCCGATTCAAGAGAAACTCCAGGGATGATAAATGAAGTTATCGGAGGAATTTCTTTTTCAACATTCGCGATTAAATCTTCAACTTCTTTTATTTTTTCTTCTTCAATTGTTTTTCCCCCGCCTGCTTCCGAAGGGCGGGCAGGCGCTCCCACCAGCCTGCTCCCTTCGGAGGGCGGGCAGGCTAATTCTGCCTGAATGATAAAAAGGTTTTCCTGCATTTCTTGAATTATATCAGCCGCTTTTTCTGAACCAACAGAAAATAAAGTAATATTTCTTTCTGCTAATTTAGCTTTCACAATTCCTAAAAAAGAATTTGCCTCATCCAAAGTACCCAAGGCCTCGGCAATAGCTGAACTTTTAGAAATCCGCTGATCACACTGATAAGCACTTGTCTTTCCATCATCTCCTTTTCTTGTGTATAGCATATAGATAGTATACCACTTTTGTGCCCGGGAGAGGACTTGAACCTCCACGCCCGTGAGGGCTTATCCACCTCAAGGATAAATGTCTACCAATTTCAACACCCGGGCAACCAAAGAAAAAGAAATACCTTATTGTTTTTACTTCTCTTCAATAATTGGGGCTTCCACTTCAGCCGGAGTTTCTTCAACAGTCTCCAATACCTCCTTGGCATTAATAATATGTTTCATTTTTCGACGAATTTCCTTGGCAGCCTTGTCTCGGATATTATAAAGCTTGGCTCGTCTGGTCTTGGCCTTTCGCATTACTTCTATTTTATCAATATTGGGAGAATAAAATGGAAAAATTCTTTCTACTCCTATTCCATCTATTATGTTTCTGACAGTAAAAGTACCCCCTGCTTCATCACCATGCTTCCGGGCAATAATCATACCTTCAAAAACCTGAATACGAGATTTGTCACCTTCAGTAATTTTCTGATGCACGCGAACAGTATCCCCAGATTTAAGAACTAGCTTCTTTCGCTCTTCAATATTTATATTTGAAATCTTTGCCATAGTGGAACTAATCTAGCACATCTTTACCCTAAACACAACTAGTGCTGCTTTTCTTACCCTCTACTTTTCTAAGGAGAGGGTCGCTATTCTGATAGCGGGGTGAGGCGGAAGAAATCCACCGCCTTTTGAAAATCTGGCGGGTAGGGCGCTACTATTTTAGTAGTCTTTCCTCTTTTCTCACCGGCTTGAGGTGGAAGTTCAAATTCAATAGCATAAGCATGCAAAGCCAAACGAGAAATATCTATCGGTGCTTTTTTATTTACTCCATACAATTTATCCCCAACTATAGCATGACCTAGATCAGCAAAATGCACCCTTAATTGATGAGTACGCCCGGTTCGGGGATTTGCTTCTATCAAGGAAATTTTTCCTTTGCGAGATAGTGTTTTATAATGGGTTACTGCCTCCCGTTCCTCCCCACGCACGGCCTTGCCGGTAGCTCGCTTACGGAAATCCGACTTATTCCGGCCGATAGACAGATTAATTATTCCTTCATCGTAACGAATATCACCATGCACAATAATATGGTAAGATTTTTCGATTTCTTTAATTAAAAACTGCTTCTTTAAAAAATCATAAGTCTTTTGATTCTTGGCAATCAAAACCACACCAGAAGTTTCTCGATCTATTCTATGCACAATCCCCCATCTTTTAATTATTTCTCCTGTTCCTATTTGCAAAGGCTCGCCCACATCCTCACAGTCAGGATATTTTTCCTTTATCCAGTCCACCAAAGATTCTTCATCGGTCCGCCCATCTGTATGTATCACAAGCCCGCTCGGTTTATTTATTGCCAGCAAATTTCGGTCTTCATAAAGAATGTATATATCTTCAATAACCATATGCTTGATAATCTAGCACAAATAAGCTATTCTATACAGGCATGGGCGGTTAGCTCAGTTGGTAGAGCGCCTCATTTACACTGAGAGGGTCAGGGGTTCGAATCCCTTACCGCCCACATTGCCCTCGTAGTTCAATGGATAGAACAGAGCTCTTCTAAGGCTTTGATGTAGGTTCGATTCCTACCGAGGGCACAGATTTTATAATGCTGGGTCAATCAGTTTTGGCTGATTGGCTTTTAATTTTAAAAAGTTAATTTGGCGATCCTCTAAAATCTTTAGAACGGCCTCAAGTTTTTTTTGATCGATCGTTCTTACTATGGTATCGGGCGCTTCAACCGCCGGGGCCAGATAGCCACCACCAATCTTATCACTCAAATATATTTGCCAAGAAAAAATTGAAAGTGAGATCATACCCACAGCAAAAATCAAAACTAAAAACCTCCAATGCTCTACAAAATGATTAGGCCAAGAAAATGAGCGCCCCAAGTCTATTACCTTATCTTTTCTTTTAAAAATTTTTTGTATCTTTATTTTTCTCATTGATTAATTATTTAATTTTATCACGGAAAAATCCAAATCCGCAGACCAGATCTTGTTCCCCTCACTAGCTCCTTTGGTAGAAAGATCCCCCGAAACAATGTTCAAGGAAACACTATTCAAATAAGTAATTTTTGGTAAATTTTCAATAGCCTGAAGAAAAGTAAAAACATTGCTCCATTTACCTGAAACATTAAATCTAAAATGTAGGGCCGAGATAGCTCCGGAGGCTGGCAAACCTTCTACAGCCCCATAATCCAATGATTTCTTTTGTGTTAAATTTTGAGCCAAAGCTAAATCCTCCAAATATTTGGTAAATTCAACAATATCAGCATTACTACTACCAACAAAATACTCGGTGATTTTTTTTCTTTCTGCCTCCGAACTTACAATAGCGTCCTTCAAATTTAATTCTTTCTCTCTTTCTCGAGAGGAAATATTTAATTGTTTTACACGATCATTAATATTTATTATTTTGGACATCAGTAAATTAGTAAAAATAATATCCAATACTAATATAAGGAGAAGAACAATAGCGGAAAGAAGAAGTATTTTTTTGGAATAATTTAATTTCATATATTAATCTTAATTTTTAGAGTAAAGGGTATATCGCTATCCTTAGCAAAATCAGAAACGGGAGACTCTACACCGGCGAAACCACCCTTTAACTTCAAGTCCTCTATAAAAGAAACCAAGCCTTCTCTGTTTTCAGAAATACCACTAACAAATAATTGCCCTTGCCCTTTGGCAATAATACTAAAGGCAAATTTATTTATCTTAATATAAGAATTTTTACTCTCTAGAACCCTGATAATATGCTCCGAAGGAGCATTTGCTTTACCAGTGTAATTTTCAATAGCTTTAAGCTGATCTGTGGTCTGAGAAACAATATGATTCATGCTCTCACCGACATTTTCCTTATTCTCAGCAATAATCACGGAGGTAAATTGTTCTATCACCCGAAGATCCTTTTTGCTGACTGATATATAGTAAGGAATAACATATGCCAATAGGAAAACACCTAATAAAGAAATAATTAACAGGGAGACGGAAAAAAACCGAATAAAATATTCTTTTCTAATTATCTTTTTTTGTTTTTCTGTTATTAAATTTGCCATAAATTAATATAAACAAAGACCATTAATATTTGCCATATCCAATGAATCCAGCTTTGAAATGTTTGGTATATATGCATCAAGGTCAAAATTATTTGTCCAAATATTTGCAATATCCACATTGATGTCTAAATTAGAAGCCAAGTATTTTTCAAAACCAACAATCATAGCATCCCGCCCGCATAAAATGATTTTATCTACCCTGCTATCCACGTCTTCCCTTTCATTACAATAAGACAAAAACTTGTATATCTCATCCTTGATGGCTGACATGGTATTTATTAAATAAGAAAAAATCTCCATATTTAAATCATTATTACAATAAAGCTTTTCGGCCTTCATTTTTATAGCCTCATCAAGAGAAACTTTAAAATACTTGGCCAAGAGATCGGTAAAAGTGGAACCACCGAAACTTATTGATGATGTCTGACAAACCACTCCATAAACTACTAAAGACATAATAATATTTGCCTCTTTTATATTCACGATAATAGATACTTGTTCATTATTATCCTTGACCACGGATTTGGCGATATTATTGAACTCTGGACTGAAAAAAATCGGCATCAGGCGTGCTTGCTCAAAAATAGTTTGATATTCTTCTACTGTCTTGATGGGAGTAACAGAAACCACCACATCCAAACCGGGTTTTTTACCAACATTAGGAAGTAAATCAAAGTCAAAGACAGCTTCCTTGGCAGAGATTGGAACATTTTCCTCTATTTTAAAATCTAAAACATCACGGATTTCTTTGGTCTCCAGTTTTGGTAAATTAGTTTTAAAAATATAAGTTTTTTCTTCAGGAATAGAAAACCTAACAAAACTTAATCTAGTTTTCTTTTGAATACCTATCAATTCTTTGATGACAATTTCCTTCTTTATTATCTCCCCTCGGGAAACAGATCCCTCTGGTAAAGGAATAAAACCATAAATATCTGGCAATAAGCCCTTCTCTGTATTCTTTGTGGACAAATAAGAAATACCTCTCGGTGTTATTTCCACAGAAACGGCTGGCATTTCCAAAAATTTTGGAGGCGTAAATAATTTTGAATATAATACTTTGTGAGACATATCTTTTGCTATTATAGCACAAGACTTCTTTTATTTACAAAGCAAAAACGATCATATTAGGCAAATTTATTTTGCTTGCGTGCCCACAATGACATCATTTGACACTTCAAAAAGAGAAAAAGGTTCGTCTCCGCCACCAACCGCCAAAACCATACCATTACTTTCAAGACCCATTAAAGGTTTTGGCTCGAGATTTGTGACAAATGCACATTTTTTATTTACTAAATCCTCTATATTAGGAAAATATTTAGCAATACCAGAAATAATTTGCCGTGGGCCAGTAAATTCAGCAAAATCCACTGACAATTTCAAAAGCTTCTCTGATTTTTCAATTCTCTCTACACTCAAAATCTGCCCAATTTTTATTTCCACCCTTTTCCAAGTGTCATAGTTAATTTTATCATTCATATTATTTATTTTTATCAAGGTAACTTTGTAAAATTATTGCCGCGGCCGAGGCATCCAGCATTTTATTTTCTCCAGTAATTTGTTTAGCTTGGACCGAAGTCATAAATTCTGGCTCAAAAACTACTTTATAACCGATAGTTTCTAATTGCTTTTTGAAACCTTCTATCTTCCACATTATATCATTAATCTGTCCCTGATAATCCCTGGATTCCCCCATCACCACCGTTTCCACGGCGTTCTTCATACATAAATCTACAATATTTTTCAGTAAATCCTTATCATTTATAAGCACAACCATCGGAAAAGCGATCTTTTCCTCCTCATCAGAGACAGCTATCCCCACCCGCCTTTCCCCAAAATCAATTCCTAAATATCTAGCCATTCCCCTATCTTACACTAAAAACCTATTTTACTAAAGTATTAAAAAAGTATATACTCAAAGAGAGTCGTTTTATTAAAAGTTAATTTACCCACCAAAATTTTTTTATAAAAACTTAGGCGGGTTAAAATAAAAAAATGAATTGTCCAATAAATGGATCAGAGGGTATGGAATTAGGAATGGGAATAATCACAGTATTAGTTATCTTGGTTATATGGACCATAATTTGGAAAGGTTTGGCTCTTTGGAAGTCAGCTCAAAGATCTCACAAAGTCTGGTTTATTATTATGCTGATTGTAAACACCGCCGGTATCTTGGAAATTATTTATCTTCTAACTCACAGAAATAAAAGTTCTTCCGTGATAAATCCCCAAGCACCAAAAAGTTTTGCTCCACCAGAAAATCCTAATATAGTCTAAACTAAAAATCCCCCATCTGGGGGATTTTTAGTTTACTATTTTGCCTTCTTTGGTTTCTTCTTTTCTTTTTGCTGTCTATTATTTCCTTTAGCCATGTTTTTGCTTATTAACTAATAAGACATTTATTATATCATAATGATAAAAAATAAAAATAGAAAAATAGAAAAATACTAACTTGAAAATGTTTATAAAATATATCTGCGGAGAGGGAGGGATTCGGACCCTCGAGACCCTTTCGAGCCTTCCAGTTTTCAA
>CAYUVX010000025.1:0-6468 GCA_964448325.1 uncultured Candidatus Saccharibacteria bacterium | reverse complement strand
TACACCCTAGCATATTCAGACACCACAGCATTGCAGAATGCTATTTTTGCCAAAACAGGCCTAGTGACATATTCTGGTCCAGCATGGTCAACTTTTGGACAGAAGCTTCACTTTGATTATACACAAGACAATTTCAAAAAATGCTTAATGGAAGATAAAGAAATTGAAATTACCCCAACAAAAGAATGGACAGATGATGCATGGTATATAGACCAGGATAAGCGGAATCCAATTAATAATAACGGGTGGCTTGTGATAAATAAGGGTAAAGCTTCTGGCACTCTACTTGGAGCTAATCTCTGTACATTCAATCTGCTTCAAGGAACTGAGTACTTACCGAATTTGAAAAATTCTGTTTTATTCCTAGAAGATGATGAAACGACCAATCCTCTTTTATTCGATAGAGATTTGCAGTCTCTAATACACCAGCCATCTTTCGTTGGAGTGAGAGGTATTATAATAGGAAGATTCCAAACTGCTAGTAAAATGACAAATGAAAAGCTGATCAAAATAATTAAAACTAAGGAGGAATTAAAAAAAATTCCCGTAATTGCTAATGTAGATTTTGGTCACACTAGTCCAATCATTACCTTTCCAATTGGTGGAGAGGTATGTATAGATACAGATAAGGAAAGCATTGTTATTACTAGGCATTAAATTTTTTTATAATAAAGAGCGCCGTACCTTTTGGCCGTGCGCTCATGAAATTACGCTCGTAACTAATCCGAGCTCGATTTTAGCAGTTTCTTCTGAGTCAGAGGCGTGAGCAACATTCCTCAGCTCACTTATTTGGTACTTTCCTCTTAACCCAGAACCTTTTCGTCCGATAATCTGCCATCGGACTATGTCTACAGACCCAACTCCTTCAACGATTAGAAAAAGTAATGGGGTCGAAGACATGTAATGAATCAGCTCTTCAAGGAAGAATGTCGCCACGTGTTTTTTGTAAAACTCTCTTAAGAAAAGCTCACTAGGTGAGAATTTCTTGAAAAGAATAATTTTTAAACCGTGATCTTCTATTGATCCGAGTAATTCATTTACAAAACCAGAATCTTCAACCCAATCTGGTTTGACAATGATTAGCGTTTCCATAAACACCTCCTTTTCTTTCTTCTGTATTTATACAAGTTCTAAGATAAATTGTCAACTAAATATTGCTAAGATAGAAAATAAATATATATTATGTTAGTATGTTAAATATGAAGAGTATATTTATTATTTCAGTTGGAGGAACATTTGAGAAAGAATACTACCGTGGAATGGGTGTGATTAATTATGGTTTTGGTAAGAAAAGTAAAGCTGAAGAAATACTTAAACTAATAAACTGCAAATCATTCAAGGTAAATTTTCCAAAAGGTTTGGTCAAAGATTCAACAGAGATGACGGATCTGGACAGGACTAAATTATTAGGACTACTTAAAAAGGCAAATAAACCAACGGTATTAATTCATGGTACAGACACCATGATAAAAACAGCGAAATATTTATCCGAATCTATGCTGGAGGATAAATTGGTGATTTTGACTGGCGCGACAACACCAAAAATAAACAAAGACACTGATGCCGAATTTAATCTTGGCGGAGCTATTGCTGTAGCTCAAACTGGCATAAAAGGAGTGTTTATTTTCATGAACGGTAAATTATTTAGCCCATTTAATTGCAAAAAGAATAGTAAGGGAGTATTTGAAGAAATATAATAATATGACAAAAAATGAAATAGAAAATATGAGTTATACCGATTTCATCGCCTTTATACAAGAGACAAATAGATGCCCGGGGGGTAAAGATACGATAAGAAGGATAAAAAATATAATTAACCCGGATAAGGATTCTTTAATTCTGGATGTTGGTTCTAATACTGGCTTTAACAGCCTCGAGCTAGCTCATATCACCAAGTCTAATATTTCTGGTATCGATGTCTCAGAAAGTTGTGTTGTGGAATCTAATAGAAAATTAAGTGAGGATACTGATGACGTCCGAAATAGAGTCTCATTCCAAACGGGATCTGCCTATAATATTCCTTTTTCTGATAATAATTTTGACTTGATTATAGCTGGTGGAGCGACCGCTTTTATGTCGGACAAACTTAAGGCTATAAATGAATACGTCAGAGTTACCAAACCGTGGGGCTACATTTGTATAACACCCCTTTTTTATCATTCAGCACCACCTAAAAAACTAATAAAAAAGATAAGTGACGTCTTAGGGGTTGAAATAAAGGTAATGAAAATTGAAGATTGGACTAATCTTTTTATTAAGAGTAGTTCAAAGTTGGAGCTGTATTATGTTGAGAAAAATAAGATAAAAAATAGGACCAGTAATGATATTACTGAGTATATAAATTATTTTTTGAATAAGCCTCATATAAGTAATTTAGATCAAGAGACGAAGAAGGCCATAATGATAAAATGGAAGAACTATATAAAAATATTTAATGATAATCACAAATTTCTATCCTACGGAATAATCTTATTCAGGAAAACTAATTATGAGGAAGAACCAGAATTCTTTAAAGTAAATTAAATACAATGGCAAAAACAAAATTTATAGTTAATGTTGAAGGATGTCTTATACATAATGATAAAATTCTGATGATTTTAAGAGGTGATGCAGAAAGTCACGCACCTAACACGCTAGCGTTTCCTGGTGGTCAGGTTGAATCTGAGGATAGTGATACAGACACCTTAGAAGGCACAATTAGAAGAGAAATATATGAAGAAGTTGGTTTAAAGATAACGGGCGATTTTGAGTATTTGGAAAGTAAGAAATTTATAAGCGAAAGGGGTAATAGCATTATTGATATTGTCATGTTTTGTAGAATCGATGATGTTGCCGACACTGTAATTGATCGAAATGAGGTAAAAGAGTGTAGATGGATGAATATAGAAGAGATATTAAACGACCCCCGCACTCCTGTATGGATAAGAAAATCTGTAAAATTAATTGAGTCAAAAATATCGCAACAGGAATAAGATTATTCTAGGAGCCGAATTATTTCATCACATGAATATGATCGAAATACATGACGGGGATCATCTAAAAACAACTCTACCAAATTAATAATCTTTTTTACGTAGTCACCAGGATAACGATCTTTAAATTTATTCATATCAGTTAACCATTCTGGAATTTTTTCCATACTCGCCTCATTTTCGGCAATAAATGACTTTGAGAGTTTTGCCCCAGTATCTGTTACTATCTGAGGTGTAAAAAAACGCACAGGAGTTTGTATTGCCGAATATCCTAAAGCTCCCAGTGCCCAATCTATTGTTTGCGTGCTGTATATCCAGTCTCCACCTTTAACTACGATATTTAGCTTATCTTCGGTGTTAATCATCGCTAATTCTTTAACAACATTGCGATATAGAGTACTTAAATCCAAATAAACATCACTGTCATCAAAACTTACATCTGCTGTATATGAACCATGATCTAAGCATACACATTTAAATTTAGCAGATTCATCTTTTAATTCAATAAGTTCTGTCTGTGCGGCATCTCTTTCTGAATATGAGCATTTTGGACATGGAATTCGCACTTGGGGTTTTCCAGACGAAGGAGCAACGCACCACCCTATTTTTTCGGCATCACCGAGTGTTTTTAGAAAGTTCTTTCGAAACACGACTGACTTTTGTAAAGCAGAATACGTCTGGATGGTATAGGGCACTTTCGTCTGATCTTTAAGTATTTCAAAAAAAGAAGTGTAATTTTCATTAATAAGTTTCTCTACACCATTTTCACCAAGTACATGAAAGTAAGTACGGTGATAAACATTCTCGTTACTATCTTTTTTTGAATCATAGGATACATTATCGTTTATACCGAAAATTATTTTTGTCGGTATGCCAAATTTTTCTCTGATTTTTTTTGCGAGAATAAACCCCGTACACTCTACTATATAAGTACCAATATGCGGGACCCCATTAATATTAACTCCCACGTAAAGTTCTATTTCTTTAGGTTTATCTATCTCAATTCTGGGACGGACAATATCAATAACATCTTTTAAATACTTTGATAAAACATTATTTGGGGAACGGATCATATATTTTTTATTATTAAGATCTTAATTAAAATTATACTGTAAGTATATCCCTTTTGAATCAAAGTTCAATCTAACTGCTAAGTAGTTCTAATATTTCTTTTCTGTTACTTTTATTATTAATCTTTTTCAGAACCTCTTTTAGATCCTCTAGCACATAGTCCTCTTTTAATATTGATAAACACAGTGTCCATAACCAGACAATATCTACTACTATCGGGAATAGTGACTCTTCTTTTTTTGTTAATTTAATTTTATTTTTGTAATAATTTAGAACGGTTCCTTTAAAAGATTCATTTGGTGTTAAAAAGACTGGTTTTTTAAGATTCGTTATCTCCGCTAAATAATTAAGCATAGTTGCGGATACAAAAAATTCAGCAAGGTCATGTATTCTCGGTAATACCTTAGCATTATCAAAATCGATCAAATATGTCTGATTTTTAGTTAAAATATAATTGAATAGAATACAATCCGAATGAGCCATAATGTAATCATCGTTTCCAATTGAATCATACTCAGCAGTCAAAGTCGCCAGTGTTTGTACTATGTTATGAAATATAGATTTATCCTCTTCTGTTTTTGCATATTTTATTAGAATTGGAATAAGGGTGGCTATCTCATAGGAATCAAATCTCTTAATAATGTCATTTGGTAAACTATTGTCCATCAGGAATCTCTTTCCAGCCGTATTTAGAGAATTAAGAACACCTAACATCTTTTCTATATCTCCCTTGGACCCAGAGAATGCCCTGCCATCTATATATTCTGATAAAAAAAATTTCCTATCTTCAAATTCAAAATAATAACTGCCATCGACGGTCTTTATTATTCTAGGAACGTGAGGTGTGTTTTGCGAACAAAAATCTTGAAACAGTGAAGATTTTTGAATAAGGTTTTCCTCGCTACAATATTGTGGTTTTTCCTTCAGAAAATATTTACCTTTGCTGGTTTCCAAGATTGCTTTTCTAGAAGTAAGAGAAATGGAGTTTGGATAATGAGTCTTTTGAATCTTAAAAGCGTACAATGACTCTAAAACCCCCTTCAGGTTCTCAAATTTGGTCGTGTTCGTAATAAGCAGGTCTGTCTTATTTAGGTTTGCCATAATTCATAATTAATTATATAATAGCAACTATAACATAATTATAAGAAAAAATGAAAAAAACTAATCCCCATAAGGTATTCTTTGATAGACTACGGTCATCAGATAAGTTGTTTAAGGGAGAAAATAAAAATAAGTACAAACTACCATCGTATGATCCAGAAAACCACTACTTGGAGATAACTAAACCTGGATATTTTAAGGCCTTAACTGTGTTGAGACATTATATAAAGATGGCATCGGTGTATTACTGGTCAAACATTCAGGGAGCTTACAATATCGACTTATTTATGATGACCGCCAGTGTCTCTAGTCCTATGGGGTCCGGCTCTGATAGTGAGGCGGCATCAATAAAGTTTGGAAACCTAAAGACATTTTTGATTGATAGTTCTCAGTTTGGATTTGAGCCCATAATTATTAACGGCCTTGAGAAAGTATTTTGCTATTTACCGTCCATGCGTGGCGAGAACCCCGACAAAAGACACCTTAATCAATTTTTTCACTGTGAAGCTGAAATTCTTGGCCCGATAACAAAACTAACTCCTCAGGTAGAAGGCTATGTGAGATTCTTGGCTGAAACTCTTCTGTCTTTAAAAAATCTTGTTAATTTATTAAGCATCGACGGCAATGAAACGTTAAAAGTCTTGAATAAAATCGTCAAATCGGAACATTTTCAGGAGATTGAATTTGATGATGCCATTACCTTACTAAAAGCTAAGGGATTTGGCGAGTATGTACGCGAAACACCTAAAGGAAGAGACATAACTAGCCAAGGCGAATTAAAGCTTATGGAATTGTTAGGTTCAAAACTTCCTGTTTGGGTTAAAAATTTTGATAGGGATAGAGTAGCTTTTTATCAGAAACCGCAAAAAAATAATTCAAATAAAACTATAAATGCTGATCTTATTTTCCCAAATATAATTGCAAATTCATTCGGCGGTGAAGTGGTGGGTTGTGGACAAAGACAAGATGATCATGAAGAAATGCTGGAGTCACTGAAACGTCAAAATGTATGTGCTGAACCATACGGATGGTATATAAATTTAAGAAAACTTAAAGAATATAAGACAACCTCTGGTTTTGGTTTAGGTATTGAGAGATTTATTACTTGGTCCTTATGTCGTGATGACATTAAGGATGTAATCCTTTATCCTAGATTAAAAAATGTCTTAAGTCGCCCCTAATTTATGATTCACGACGTTATTATTATTCTAATAGGGTTAGTAATCCTTGGATTTGTAATTTTTTTAGTATCTAAAAATTGGAAAAGGACGGTTCAGGTGATGTCCGGATGGGGGATATACGAGGCTTACAACTTTGCGGTGGA
>CAYUVX010000024.1:0-6521 GCA_964448325.1 uncultured Candidatus Saccharibacteria bacterium | reverse complement strand
AAATAGACCTAAGGTTACTTACTATGAAGGTATTGATGGTATTTTAGCCCTATATGAAGACATGCTTCAAATTGAGAAATCCTATGAAATGCTAGTATTTTCTAAAACTGATGGTACAACTGATTTCTATCCTAAAAATTTCTTACCGTCACTTGCAAAAAAGAAGGCTGAGCTAAATATAACCACCCGGGCAATAGTCCCAAATACAAATGAGAGCAAAAGCTTTAGTAAAACACATTATGTTCATGTTCCTGAGGCAATCTGGCCAAACTGTCGATTCCTTGATCCCGTCAAATTTCCTCTCCCGGGTGAAATAATAATCTATGGTGATTCCAAAATTTCAATCGTAAACATGGAGAAAAAACATTTGATCGGTGTAATTATAGAGGACAAATCACTCCATGATACACTGCGAACAATATTTGAGCTTTCCTGGAACTCTACTTTAGTAAAAGAAAAATAATTATTTTAACAATCTCTTAATTACTCAGTTTCCTCTGATGACAATGTCTTCGGGGGTATTATCTTTTCATTTGGATTTTGTACCTTTAAAGCCTCTTCAATCTGATGTATTTTAGACTCCAATTTATAAATATCGTCAGTTTGATGATCAATAAACTCAGTATAGCCGGCGGCTATAAGTTCATCTAATTCAATCTTTAATTGCGAAACTTGCTCTTTTAAATTAGCTAACATACTAACAAGTTGCTCTTGGCTATACTGGTCTGCAAAATTATCAGCATGAGGTGAATGAATAGGGTTCTGCTCACGAATAAGCTTGTCACTTGCTTGATTTCTAAGCTCTACCACACCGATAAGCCCTAATACAGCAAGGCCGACGATCACAGATCTCCTCGTAAAATTTTCTAGCATTCTATCAAGATGCTCTAATTTTCTTTGATTTTCTGGTGAAAAAGCCATTTTTTTATTTAAATTAATATACTAATAAACTTAGCTAAAATAATACCACCAATTTCCGTTTTAAACAAAGAATCCTCCCTTATAAAATTCTAAATTACTTTTCAACTAATTTACCTCCTTCCAACCAAAAATCATAAGCAATATATACAGATTCTCCCAGGCGTAGCCTTTTCTGCTTTTCCTTAAAATTTTTTTGAAACTCTACCGCCTGTTCAGGTAAATCAATAGCCTTTTCCATTGCTGGTAAAATTTCAGCTACTAAATTCCAAATTTCTTGCCAATCTCCCAAAGTCATTTTTTTGTCAGAAATCATAAATAAACTATTACGATCAGTCTGGTCGTTCTCAATCCTAATAGTAATTCCCTTCGCCTTCATAATATTAATTGCCTGTTCAGAGATGGTCAAGGGCGTTGCGCCCTTAAAAATACTAAAAAATTGTTCCCTAGCCCCTAGGCGATAACTTTCAAAACCAGACTCAAAAGTATTATAATTTTTTCGTCTCAGATTTATAATTGCTTCTTTTACTTGGGGTTCAAGATTTTCCCAATACACACCGGCCTCAATTTCCTCATCACTGGCAAGGGGCTCTGTTTCCAGTCTATTTTTCAAGGATGTTCTGCTAATATTATCCGCTTCTTCCTTTAATAGCACTTCCTCCACAAAAGCACTCAGCAGTTCTGGAAAATTAAATATTTTTTCTCCAACTTCCTCAATGCGTTCTAAAATAACAGGGTGTTCTCGAACCTGCTCGGCCAGCCATTCATTTTCGTCTATTTTTTTACTAATATACGCTCGCTTAGCGGTGGCAATCAAATCAAGAGCTTTTTCTTTTTCTTCTTCATTACTTATTTCCATTGCTATTTCTTCAGCATTAGAAAAATCTCCAGCTTGAATAAGTTTTACAATAGGACTATCTCCAACATTTGTTTCTTCGTTATTTGGCACAAAATTATTAGACTATTATAGCAAAATTTGGACAAGAAAAAAGGCACGTCACGAATGACAAGCCTTTTATTGAGGACATTTACCATGGCGTCCTCATAGCCATTTGCCGAACAATCGGCGTAAAGTGAGAGAAGGATTGCTAGTCCTTCATGGGGTGGCTTCAGGTACCCTTCGTATGGTTTGCCGTAGTAGAGTCCATATCTGCCGACTGAACCAGCAGATAAACCTCCACAACTGACGGACGATCCACCGAAGAAAATTCTGAAGCGGGATCCCCAACCCCCGCACCAAGGCCTGAAGGGGCCGGAGTACGATGGTTCTCAACGTCCATTGGATTGGTTTTACAATCAACCAATCAACCACCCCGGCCCAGTAGCCCTTAAAGGCCTTACGGCCCCCAACGACTAGGACTAGTCCCGAAAGGGCAACAAGGATGGTGAGGATACCCTGAACCAGACCCATCAGACTCTCTGAATTATTCACAAAAAACTCCTCTGTCCTTCCACTTTCTACCACGTAAAGTCAAACATTAGCCTTACTATTAATGGTATATGTGGAGGACCTATCTACCTATAATACTAGCATACTTCACCTTTTTTGTCAAGCGTTTTGGCGGCGAATTCAACATTAAATTTTCAGATATTAAAACAGCCTTGTTTTACAAGGCTGTTTTAAAAAATATTATTTAATAACAAAAATCACTTCTAAGAATAGACGCTTATTTATCTTAAAGCGCTCCTCAAACCAGCAAGGTCTCCCCGGCCTTTATTAAAGTTGCGGTACGCCCCTTGGGCCCTAAGCTCGTCATCATTACCACCGGTATTGCCTACCGTCCGAATATCTGCTGATCTAGGATCACCATTCATTACTTTAAGAATATCACTGCCGTTAATACCATCACCAATTCCCTGATCCATTAAAATAACATTTGGATTTTTGGCAAATATTTTTTCGGCTAAATCTGAAATCTTCTTTTCTCGGCTAGACCTATCATTGTAATCTCTCCCACAGTGAAGATATTCAATTGTGACATTTGACCAGCCAGCAACACCAAGAAATGAATTGATTATCTCCCTAAAATCATCATCAACAATAAGTAACTTCATAGACCTTTCTGGGGCCGTTTCACCACTTCTGGTTTTTAGATCAAGTTTAGAATAATCTGGGCGAATTGGCTTTAGACCTTTTTCTGTTAATTTTTTATTAAGTAATGAGATTATTTCCTTGGTAGAAATTCCACCAAAACCAGACTCCAAATCAAATTTTTCTGCAAATAAAAGTAAAAATTCAGTCAAAGTATCAATTTGTTTTTTCATCTCTGTATCTTCCATTTGCTCAGTTTGAGCATCAACACCTTCCTTAATTTCTAAAACTTTCTTAGCTTTTGGTTCAACTTCACTTGAAGTATGATCCTCTGGGACAAAGGGCATAAAAAGCTCCTCACCTAGTGGAGGAATTTCCACCCCCGCCTTAACGCAGGCAGCACAGAAATAATCAAAAACTTTGGCCCGTGTTTCCGCCTTCGACTTGATACTATATTTATCACCTTCAACAGCTAGATCTGAATTGTTTAAAAGAGAGGCTAGATCCAAAGCATACTTTTTATATTCTTTAAAATCATGACTTTCAACATATTGCACATAATCGATTCCACCTTTTATTGAATCTGCCAATATCTCCGTTTCATTTTGTGGTTGTTCTGATGACATAAAATAAATAATTTAATAATTAATAAAACCTAAGTTTATTTTAACATTTTATTTATATAATGGGTAATAATTTCCATTATAAAAGCCCCCCGATGTGCATCGGAGAGCTTTGTCGAGGGCATTTACAATGGCGCCTCTGGCCATGAAAGTTTTGCAAGTTCACTTCCAACTTTTTGGTGAAGGATTGCTAATCCTTCAGGGCGGAAGGAATCTGCTTGACGATCCAGAACATCATCTGATCCCCGGAGGGAATCTTTACGACGTTAATAATGCCCAGATCCATCTTGATGGCGGGGGTAAAAATCCACCCAGCCTTGGTCTTCCGCAGGAAACCCTCACGAAAGCAGAGAGGCTGATCCTTGCCTTTTCCGGCTTCCCACAACCGGTCCAGGATATCGATCACCTCGCGAAGCGAAGCAACCGAAGGATCATTTCGTGGGTCGGTATCCTTATCCAAGCCCAGGGCATTACCCTGAACCAGCATGTACTCACCAACCACGATTCCATCCTCGGCCATCGCCTGATGACTAAGGAACGTCGCGATCGCCACCACCAGCCCCAACACCACTCCGTCAATGATCTTCTTCATAGCTTCTCCTTCTCTTCACTTGTGGCCGATTTTACGGCTCTTAATTTAGGGCAAGTGACACCCTTTACCTCTGTTGTTGATGATAGCATACTCTACCTTTTTTGTCAACCTACCCTCCTGTAGTCGGGAGCAGGCGGGGCATTTTCAGGCACCAAAATAGCCTTATTTTGTAAGGCTATTTTGGGTGATTAACTATTAATATTCTTTATCTTTCGAATCTCACAAACTGTCCATCTTTAACTATTTTAAACATGATTTCTTTTTCTACCTCTCCAAATTCATCAAAAGAGAAGGTTCCACCAACTCCTGGGAAATTTTTGGTGGCATACAAACCGTTTTTGATACTTTCAGAATCATAACCATATTTTTTCATCACTTGATAGACAAGCATTATTCCGTCGTATCCGTTAGCGGCAGAAAAGTTTGGTAATTCTCCATATTTTAATTTATATGCTTCAACAAATTTTTGCGCCTCTCCACCTTCTTGCTCTGGATTAAAAGCCGGAGTTGTAAAAATCAATCCTTCGGCGTTTTTTCCAGCAATTTCAATTAATTTTGGATTCTCTGCTCCAGCCGACGCTAGCCATTTTGTATTAAAGTCAGTTTCACTTGCTTGAACCAATATTTGCGCCATATCAACAGCTGTACCCGCGAGGTAAACAGCATCAGGAGCTAAACTTTTTATTTTCAATAAACCAGAACGATAATCATTACTTTTTTCGATATACCTTTCACTAAAAACTATCTCCCCTCCCAAGATCTTAAATTCATCTTCAAAAGCATCCGAGTAAGTACTATTAGCAGCACCAGAATACAGCGCTACTTTATTGTAACCAGCTTCTTTTGCATACTTAGCCATTTCTTTTCCGTGGGTTGAGGCCTTTTCTCTAATTCTAAAAACATAATCTCCAGCGTCTTTCAAATCATCGGTGCTCGCAAGAGTAGAAAGCTCAATTACTTTATTATTATTTGCTACATTTCCAGCAGCAACTGATCCACCGCTAGACATAAATCCCACGACAACAGGAACCTTATCTGCTGATATAAGTTTTTGAAATGCACTTATTACGTCCTCGGTTGTAGATGTATCATCTTCATATACCACTAGCATTTTATTTCCGTCCTTGTTTAATTTCTCCAAGGCAATATCCATCCCATTCTTTGCTGACTGCCCGTAAGCAGCATTATTCCCCGTTAAAGAAACAACGGCCCCTATTTTATATCCACCCTCTGGTATATTTGAGGAATTTGCATACACCAAACCAATAATTACTAAAACTACCACAGCTCCTACTACCCACCACTTTTTTGACCCATTAACTTTTATTTGTTCATCCATATTTTTAATAAATTATGATTAATAAACTTATTTTAATAATAAGTCAGTTTACAGATTTTTGCAACAATTTTATTTCCTCCCAAAAATCCCTCTAGCCCTAAATAAAAGAAAGATAATGAGTAGGCCGAAGGCAATGGCGTCCTTCCACTCACCAGAGATTTTCCAGATACCAAAGTTTTCTACAAAACCAAGCAGGAAAGCGCCAAGGATTCCACCAGACAAGCTTCCCACCCCACCAATAATAGAAGCAATGACTCCTTTCAAAAGAAGGCTCATACCCATTGTTGGTTCCAAACCAGTATCAAAACCAGCGAGAATTCCAGCATAGCCAGCAATAGCCGAGCCGATAAAAAAGACAACACCAATCACCCAATTAGTATTAATACCCACAATCCGGGAAACTTCCTCATCATCACTCACCGCCTTGATGGACTTACCAAATAAAGTGTAACGCATAATAAAACCTAGACAGATGGCAATAACAAAAACGGAAATAAACATATACAGCTGAATATCAGTAACAATTCCCCCACCAATATCAAATATTTTGGAAACACTATTCTGTCGGCCTAGGGTTTGAAACTGACTGGTAAATAAAATAGCAATTACGGCCTGAATAGCAGTGAGAAGACCAAGCGAAGCTACTAGCAGAACCATATGGGAACTTTTCCTGTTACGAAGTTTACGATAAACAAAAACTTCTGATAAATAACCGAGCAGTCCAGCAATTAGAACACCTAAAATGATGCTAATAATAATCGGCCAACCACAAATCTTCGTTAAAAAGAAAACGGTATAACCTCCAGCCACAGCGAGGGCGCCATGGGCCAAGTTAAAAAACTTGGTAGCACCATAAATTAAATTAAAACCAATAGCCACCAAGGCGTAAAGTGATCCCGCAATCAAGCTATTCATTATGAGTTGAGGTAAAATACTCATTTAAAAAAATTATAGCATGTAAGCTTGATAGCTCATAATTAAACATCAGTGAACTAACTCTGTTCTGTCTGTGTTCGG
>CAYUVX010000023.1:0-6553 GCA_964448325.1 uncultured Candidatus Saccharibacteria bacterium | reverse complement strand
AAATTAAAAGAGTTGATACAAATATATAACAAATTTTTAGAGGCAAGTAAGGGTACGTTTACAAAGTAGGAGGGAACGGGTCCTAGACCAACCCACTCAGCTAGGTTCAGAAAATAGGCAAAAAATGTCACACAAGAGGTGATGTATAATATAGTGTTAAAATTATCATAAAAATTTCAAATGAATAATAGTCAGAAAACATTTGCTATCAAAAAACATAAGGTTTTATTAAAAAACGGCCAAACTGTACTACTCCGACCTCTAATATCCGATGATAAAGAGAAAATAATAAAATTTCTTTCTCAACTCTCGGAGGAAACCCGGCGCTTTTATATTTTGGATGATTATGGGAATAAAACTGCTAATGCACTTTGCAAATCTTTAGTAAAACCTGAAAAACTGCACTTTGCAGTAGAAACTGAGCCTTCAGAAATAATAGCTGTTGTAAAATTCAGTCTGGATCTACCGGAAGCGGACAGTTTACGATATCTTCAATACGGTATCAAATTAGTCGCGGGAACTGTTTCCCGTTGCGGTACGTGTATTGCCGACCAATATCAAAATGTAGGTTTGGGAGCAATCACTCTTCATGAGATAATAGATACTTCGCGCAGTTTAAATCAAAAAACGGTAATACTATCAGGTGGAATATTTGCAGATAATAAAAGAGCTATTCATATGGTGCAAAAATTCGGATTTAAAATAGTAGGAAAATTTACTGACTCAAGGGGTCAAGAGCACGTAGACATGCTTCGTGAACTATGACCAATAAGAATATCTTATCCTCCTCTTAAAATTCTCTATTTACCCTAATTTATTGTATAATCGCAGGTATTATGAAATCCCATAGTCCTAAAGTACTCTATTTCCATATGGAGTATCCCCCTATCTTGGGTGGAGGAGCAAGTTATACCAAAAACCTTATTGCCCAGCTTATCAAGCTTAAAACTAAAGTTGTACTTGTTACAAGTGGAGATATTGATTCTGTAAAAAAGATTAACAATTACCTAACTATAAAAAGGTACAAGGTTTTTCAAGATCTGTATTATGACAAAGGAGGTTTGATGCAAGGAGTCGATATATTATTGCAGCAAATCAGAGAAGAGTGTCCGGACATTCTTCATACTGTTTATATAGAAGAAGCTTTAATCGGTCAAATCGCTAATTTGAATTATGGAATCTCGCACATCGTGACCCACACTAAAACCCCCATGTACCGTGAAGAAAGTATAATGAAAAATAGTACTTGGTCTTTATTCGACTACGTCAACAGAAATACTGCGGTTACCTATATTACTCCTGGCTTGGCTTATAGGGACAGTCTTTTGGGATCTGGTGTTGAAAACAGTTCTATCCATTTAATATATCCCGGAATTGACCAGAATATATTTAAAATAATTAAAAATCCCAAATCTTTTGATCTTTTACGTAAACTGTTAAAAATTGAACTGCAAGATTCGGTATTGCTGATTCCTTGCAGACTCAGAAAAAGAAAAGGCCTGAATTTTGTTGCAGATGCATTGTCAAAATTATATGTACCTGGACACAAGATAAAAGTAATTATTACGGGAGTTCCGGAAAGTCAGGAAGAAATTCAAATATACCGGAAATTTAAAAAAAGAATAGGAAACGTCGAAATTGTTGAACATGACAGGTTTTCTAACAAGGATATGCCAGTTCTTTATAATATTGCGGATGTTACCGTCTTGAGTTCAGAGGCGGAAGGATACGGAACTATATTATTAGAAGCAATGGCTTGCGGATGCCCAGTAATCGGAATGAATGTTATTGGGATAAATGAAGTTATTAGAAACGGTTATAACGGGATACTTTGTAAATATGGTGACTGCCAAGCGCTAAATGAAGCAATTATAAAGATATTAACTGACCAAACCACGAGGGATAAATTTATAAAGAATTCATTTTCGGTTTTAAAGTCTAAATATAATCTGAGGAAACAAGCAGAAAACCATTTAAGGCTATATAAATCAAGTTGCGATAATAGACAGCAAGCTTCTTGTTTGTTATATCGGTCAGTAAATTGTGAGCATGACGTTTTTTTATTTAAAAATACATTAAGTTATAGTTTGCCGAGAACATTTAAGAAAATGAACGAGTCCTGGTTGCAAGCAGCTATTGCTATGGCCAGAAAAGTTAGTGGATACCAAGTTGTAATTCCGAATCATTTATTACTTAATAAAAATATGGTTTCATACTCATTCAAAATAAAATTAAGTACACCTTATAAAAAACCGAGATCCGGCAAAGATAATTACGGAATTTGGTTAAACTTGGATAAAGCAATACAAATGGTCGCTAAAGAAAGTGATAAAAATGCGCTTCGGGATTTGAAAACCAATCTGAAAAACGATAATCTTATTAAACCGTTATGAGCATAGAAATTCCGAAAGAAAGACAGATTAAAAATTTGGGGACCAGGCCTCACAATATACCTTATTCTCAGTTGGTGGAAAAAATGCAGAACAATGAAGGAGTTGGACAGTATGGCGTAATAATGTTAAAACCCGGATGTTTCTCGGTTGATAACAAAATTACATCAATACAGGACCAAACAGAAGGATTGTTTGCAGACAATAATTTAAACGTCGTTGCCACTTCGTGCATAAATTTAACTAAAGAACAAATACACGAGCTTTATCCGGGCATATTTGGTTCGAATGTTGCAGCAATTACTGACAGATTAGACGAGCTCCGCGTTTTATTGGATGATTACTTATCAGATTGTGTTTTTACCTATTTAGTTTATGGCGAAAATTTTCAGGGTAAACTGGAAACAATAAAAAAAATACTAAGGAAACGTATAGCTCGTGTGGGAAATTGGGATGTTAATAATTGGATTCATGTTCCAACACAGAAAAACATAACCCAAGACATAGAGATCTTATTTAATCATCCCAATTGTTCTATTTGTCCAAAACTTAAAAATGAATAATTTTAATAAAAATAACAAGCAAATTGTTTCGAGATATTACAACCGGATTCTCTTTGAAGGAAATAGAGTAATTAAAGGAGCTCCCGAGGATAGATATATCAAAGAGACGGAATGGTTCAGGGAAGCGGAAAAGAGGATACCTGATAACATTCCTCATATTTATAGTTATGACAAAAAGGTTAATGGTAAATTTGATAGTAAGTTAAGATATTATGAAATGCAGGCTATTGATGGAAGTAATTTATATCAGTGGGTGGCTAAAAATAAGGATAATTTTTCTGAAATATTTAACAAACTTGTCAAACTTACTAGAAAACTACATAGCGAAATCATTTCTCCAAAGCCGGATGACATTTTTCAAATGTATTACTTAAAGCCAGAAACAGCACTTACCGAATTTATAAAAAAATCGGGTATAGATACCAATTCCATTATTATAAACGACTGTGAATATTCCGATCCTGTTAATCATCTTAAAAGTGTTTACAAGAGTTTGGAAAAACAATTTCTGAATGCCAGATACTCATTCATTCACGGAGATCTTACTATGAGCAATATACTAATATCACGCGAGGGAAAGCTGTATCTGATTGATCCCAGGGGGTGTTTTGGTAATACTAATCTCTATGGAGACGTGCGATATGATATCGCTAAAATTTATTACAGCGTTGTAGGTAATTTTGACTCTCTGAATAATGGTAAGTTCAAATACCAAAGAATAAGTAAAAACGGACATAGTTATTCTATAGTTGATAATGGATTAGGCAGTTACGCTAAAAATATTATTGAAGGATTAGTTGAACAGCATGAAATTATCCGATTTATCCATGCAACTATTTGGTTGAGCTTGATCTCTCACGTAGCTGACAATCTAGAACAGCAATGGTGTACTTTTTGTCAGGGAATTTATTTGCTTAATACAGTTAACGACTGCAAAACTAACTAAATGCAAGACATAATTTCACCTGCTAATTATTCTTTTGTAATAAATACTATTAAATTTATTGCAGGTATGCTGCAATTTAATAATTTCAGACAGGCGTTGTGGTTGGTGTTTGGGAGCTACGTTATTAATATGAATACTTCAAGTAGCGACCTCGATATAATCGCTATTCATGATAAATTTAGGGAAAACGAAAGACATATTTTTACTTTCAAAAATATTCCGATTCATTTTACCGGAATAAACATGAACACCTTAAAAGATGACGGAGAAGATAGTTTGTATGGGAGTTATTTTTCCGGCAAAGTAATTAATCCCCATATTTTTTTGTACGGAGATGAAAAAATGAAAAACATTGCTCTTCATCATGCCGGAAAATTTATCGCTCCATTAGCTGGTTTTTTAAGCGGACTAACAAAATCGGATTTGTTTACTGCTTCTCAGGTCACTTCTTTAGTTTTCATCGCATACTTAAGTACAGACCCCAGTTTTGATTCATATTTTCTCGATTACTTTACGTCACCTAAGTTTGAAAAAATTTGGAAAGCTTTATGCGACTCAACTATTCAAATGCTTAAAACTTCCGAATCTATAGTCACAAAAAAGGGAAAATATGTTTTTACTGAAAAATACCCTGACTACAGAAGCTTCCATTCCAAAAGAATGAAAATAGCAGCTAGACATTGGAGCTATGGGGCAGTTTGTCACGGAAGCAACCCTAAATTTCAGGATATGATTTTTGCGAAGGCGGAAGAAAAAATGAGAAAAATAGACCCAACAGGAAAAAAATATTCAGATATGGTACTCTTTCTTAAAGAGCAGTCGGGACTATCCGAAATATATATTTAATTATGGATATTAATCAAACAAACAAACCTTACCGATTAGGCGTAAATGCTATAGTCGTTGATAAGGATAATAATTTTCTCCTGGTTCAAAAAAATGCTTATAAAGATAACGAATGGAACTTTTTAGGGGGCGGTCGTGAAGAAGGTGAAACGTTAGAACAAAATTTGTTTAGAGAACTTAAAGAAGAGATTGGTACTGAAAAATCCGACTTAGAAATAATCGGTATCAGCGCTCACAAAATAGAGTATGATTATCCCGCTGATACGGTTATGAAAATTCATGGTGGCAAGTATAGAGGTCAATCCTACGATCAGGTTATCTTAAAACTTAGCGGAGATAAAAATAAACTCGTTTTCACTCCCGATGAATTTAGAACTCATAAGTGGGTGAAAGCTAACGAGCTAGAGAAACACCTTATATTTCCTAACCAATATAAAAATCACAAATTGGCGATCGATGAACTTATGCCGGGAATTCTAAAATAACCTCCAAAAACTTTTAAAGTTTAAGCCTATAGTGTTAAAACCGGCAGTGTAATTAGTAAAGAAGTATATTTATATGTTTATACCTGTTGCTGAACCCGTTATCGGTGAAGAAGAACAAGATTTAGTATTAAAGACCTTAAAGTCTGGGTGGATATCGTCAATTGGTGAAAATATTACTGAATTTGAAAGAGAGTATACCCTATATTGTGGTGCAAAATATGGTGTAGCAACATCAAATGGAACTTCTGCCTTACATCTATGCTTAAAAACTGGAGAGATTGGACCGGGAGATGAGGTGATTGTTCCATCTATGACTTTTATAGCGACTGCCAATGCAGTTGTTTACACCGGAGCGAAACCGGTTTTTGTTGATTCGGAACTTGAAACGTGGAATATTGATCCTGAGAAAATAGAATTTAAGATTAACTGTAAAACCAAGGCGATTATTCCCGTTCATCTTTATGGCCATCCGGCAAATATGTCTCCGATTCTTTATATTGCCCGTAAGCACAATTTACTAGTATTCGAGGATGCTACTGAAGCACATGGAGCACTTTATAAAGGAAAAAGAGTCGGAGGCTTGAGTAATGCAGGATGTTTTTCTTTTTATGGAAACAAAATAATTACAACGGGGGAAGGAGGAATGATTGTTACGAATAACAGAATTTTTGCCGATAAAGCCAAGGTTCTGCGGGATCAAGGTGTATCAAAGAGAAAAAAATACTATTTTCCTAAACTGGGTTTTAATTACCGTATGACAAATATTCAAGCGGCTATCGGACTTGCGCAACTTCATAAAATTGACCGTATTATAGAAAAGAAGAGAGAAATCGCAGATCTTTATGGAAAATATTTAAAGCCCTTAGTTCCTAGAATTGTACTTCCTCCCGTAGCCGAATGGGCAAAGAGCGTTTTTTGGATGTATTCTATTTTAGTGCCTCCAGAAAAAAGAGTTACTCGAGATTATTTGATTTTAAAATTAAGAGAGGCAGGTATTGATAGCCGACCATTCTTTTTTCCAATACACAAATATCGAAGATTTGGAGTAAATGAAAAACTTCCGGTAGCTGAGTATTTATCCAAAACAGGTATAAATCTACCTTCAAGTCCAAATTTAAATGATGAGAAAATACAGTATATTTGTAACAACATTATTAGTATCTTAGGATAGTTGTCTCATGCACAACCTTTTATAGTGTCTCATTTGTCCCATTTAGCTTATTTAGCTTTGAGTTATAAGGACTAAAAGGGCCTAGACCAACCCACTAAACTTAAGCAAAAACGAATCTGTAGTTAAGGTATGGGAACTGAATTTTTAGGAAA
>CAYUVX010000022.1:0-6872 GCA_964448325.1 uncultured Candidatus Saccharibacteria bacterium | reverse complement strand
ATGAGGCTGTAGAAAAAGAAATAACTATTTTAGAGAGATTTAGAAAAGGATCCCACATAGGGAAGATCTTTTTTGCTATGATGGCTTTAAGTACAAATATGGCCTTTGGTCAGATTGGAGAGAAAGATAGCAGTAGTGATAGTCAAATTATTGTAGATACTGAACAAGTTCAAAGAGAACAACTAGCTAGAGATATTATTGATGCAGATCAAATTCAGAAAGAAACAGATAGGATTTTTGAGGAAGTTGATGAATCAGGAAAAGTTATGACTGAAATAGCTACTAATCTTGAAGAAATGAAAAAAACGTCTGAAAAACAAATTGAAGATATCGGGAAAAAAAGTGAAGAAAGAAATAAGATATCTAAAGATGAACAATTAATGCAGGATGCTGATCTAATGATTAAGAGTTCAGCTGAAATGGTAAATAATTTTTATAAGGATTTTAAGGTTAAATATGGAATTGATTTAAGAGATTTTTCTCCAAATAATGGGACAAATAATTTAAATTCATCTAAGTCAGGTGAAACAAGGCCGGGCAGATAATTTTATAATAAATAAAAAATATGAATATATTAGAAAATACAAATTTAACCGAGACTGAGAAAGAAGAAATATTAGTTTTGATTAGTTCTGTTATTCAAGGCGATACAGAATCAGAGAAGGTAATTGAACAAGCATTTCAAAAAGATCCTAATTTAGGATATAAAATAAGAGATATCCTAGTTGCTAAAAAAAAGGCAGTAGAATCAAACGACAAAGAGGATTTTGACAAAATTTTACTCGAGGAGGAGAAGATACTAGAAGCTCTTGGCTAATTTATTAATTTAAATAATTTTTATGAAAAAATCATATATATTTCTTATCGTTGGGTTTATCATACTTTATTCTTTATTTATCTTTGGTGTCAATTTAAAAATAGAACTTGACTTTGCTTCACAACTTACGGCTGTGGCCGCCTTCTTTTTTGCTTTATTTTCTGGTTTCTTTATTTCTCGACAAAATGAACGCTATTCTAAAATTACTGATATTATTGCCGAACGAGATGGTATTTATTCCTTTCTTTATAGAGTTTTTGGATTAGTACCCAGGATGCAGTCTGAAATGCGAGAAGTAATTAAAGATCACTATACTAAAATATTAAGTAATAATGATTGGGCCTACAATGAATTTCACCCTTCTATGACCTTAACAAAACTAACTAAAATTATGGGTGGTGTTACTGACGGTGAGGCAGACAGTTTAAAGAATAATAATCTTTTTGATGGTATTTGGGGGGCGATTCAAGTTCTTCAGCAGAATAGAAAAAAGATTATTGCTGCTTATCAGGAGCGTTTACTTATGTTTCAGTGGATATTAATTTATATATTTGCGGCAATTACAATTTTGTCATTCCATTTTCTCCATACGGAATTACTTTGGGTTAATATTCTTAAAATTATCTTTGCAACAGCGGTCTTTCTTGTAATTATCCTAATTAAGCAATTAAATAGCTTATCTATATTTGGAAAAGACTTTAGCAAAAAAATCGCCAATGATGTCCTAAGGATAGTCGATGAGTCTGATGAAAAAGAAATGAAATAGTATGATATAGTTTTTATTAATAGTTAATTAAATATTTTATGGAAACTAAAACAAATTATTCTACACCCATAGCTATTGTAATTGCAGGTGTCATTATTGCTGGGGCAATGTATTTTAGCGATGGTAAAAAGGTTGAGAGTCCAACTATCAACATACCAGCTGAACAAGCATCGGCTCTTGATAATATCCGGCCTATTTCTGTCGATGATCATATCAGGGGGAATCCTAATGCAGATATAATCATTGTGGAATATTCTGATACGGAATGTCCTTTCTGTGGAAGATTTCACGATACAATGAAGCAAATTATTGATGAATATGGGAAAACTGGTCAGGTGGCCTGGGTCTACAGACATAATCCCATTGACCAGCTTCATTCAAAGGCACGGACAGAAGCTATTGCCCTCGAATGTGCAAATGAATTAGGGGGAAATGATAAGTTCTGGGAATACACCGATAGAATATATGATATCACGCCAGCAAATAATGGCCTTGATTTAGCTGAATTACCAAGGATTGCCGAATATGTGGGATTAGATCTTGAAAGCTTTAATACTTGTTTGGTAAGTGGAAAATACGATAATAAAATTCAGGCAGATTCTATTAATAGTCAGGCTACTGGTGGTAATGGGACACCTTGGAGTGTTTTAATTACAAAAGATGGGAATTATTCTATCAATGGTGCTCAGCCTTATGCCTCAATCAAGCAAATGATCGAAAGTTTATTAGCTAAATAAAAAATAATTATTTATGAAAATAAATGAAAAAGGGACAAATATGGAGATTACAGATGAGATAAAAGATTATCTCTATAAGAAGCTTGAACATCTTGAAAAATTTATTGATCCTGCTGACGAAAGTGTGATGTGTAATGTGGAGCTTGGCAAGACCACTATGCATCATAAGACAGGGGACGTTTTTCGAACAGAAATAAATTTACATATTGCGGGTAGAGAACTGCGAGCTGTTTCTGAAAAGGACGAGCTTTTTGCTTCTATTGATATTGTAAAAGATGAAATGGTAAATGAATTGAAAAATAATAAAGATAAGCGAATAAGCCTATTGCGTCGTGGTGGAGCCCGAATTAAAAATTTAGTAAAAGGAATTTTTGATAATAAACAATAAGAATTAATTATGAAGAAATTTATAAATCCTTCAGCTTTACTATTTTTATTTATACTGATAGTCGTAACTGTTTTTATTGGTTATGCTACTGGTGATAAAAAAGATAATAAAACAATAATTGTAAATAATATGAATGATGATAAACAAATAATAATATTAGAAACCAGTCTAGGTAATATTGGTATAGAATTATATAAGGCCAAGGCCCCAAAGACAGTGGAAAATTTCATAAAATTATCAAGCGAGGGTTTTTATGAAAATACTAAATTTCATCGAGTTATAAAGGGTTTTATGATCCAAGGGGGAGATCCTTATACGAAAGGTGAAGATACTAGTGTGTATGGAACGGGTGGCCCAGGATATAAATTTGCTGATGAAGCAAATGATTTACCAATGGACCGAGGAACATTAGCTATGGCAAATAGCGGGCCAGATACCAACGGTAGTCAGTTTTTCATAATTACCGCTATGGAAACTCCTTGGCTTGTGGGGCATCATACGGTCTTTGGTAAGGTGATATCTGGTATGGATGTGGTGGATAAAATAGAGAATTCCAAGACAAATGAGAACGATTTGCCTATAACTCCAGTTATTGTGATTAAGGTTGACGTGAAATAAACCACCCCGGTATCAGAATACCACCCCTCCTAAGAAAGGAGGGGTTTTCTAGTTCGTACCCCCGCCTTTCTTAGGAGGGGGTTAGGGGGTGGTTCTTAAACCACGGAGGAAGTCATTATAATTCATTTCTTTCTTACCTTCGGGGAGGACAAGTTTTATTATGAGTTGATTATCCTTAAACTCAGCATCTTTAACTATCACGCGGATTTTGTGTTCATTTTTCTGAATAAAAAAGTATGTTCCGGGCCAAGTGGAAAAAGCTAAGTATTTTAGATAATTTTTATATGGATCACCATTTATAATATCCAGCTCACCATCCTTTTTCTCTGTCTTTTTTGTAAAAGTAGCTACTGTATGATTCTGATCCACGGCTTTAATTTTATCTTCAATCCAGTCAGATAGAATTTCACTGAACAATTTTATCCCAGCCACGGCAGTTATTTTTTCTAATTCATCAAATTTTACTGGCCAATCTGGAATAGTAATTATTTTTTGAGAAATTATTGGACCGTGGTCCATTAGTTCATCAATTTGCATTATACTAATACCGATTTCTTTTTGATTATCAAGAATCTGCGCTTGTAGAGGAGAAGCTCCACGATATTTTGGTAAAAGAGAAGGATGAATATTTAGGGTTTTATATTCAGGCAAGTCGATAATATTTTTAGGAATTATTTTGCCGTAGGAGGCAATCAGGAATAAATTGTAGGTGTTAGCTGTAAGGTTTAAAATGAAGTCGAGATCATTAAGATTATTAGGAATTAAATAATTTATGTTATTTTCCTCAGCCCAAATTTTTACTGGATTTGCTTCAAGTTTAAGACCACGTCCAACTGGCTTATCTGGGACTGTAATAATAAGAGAGGGAAGTAAATTTTGAATTTTTAATTCCTCCAGACAAAAAACCGAGAATTCTGAACTACCAAAGAATGCAAATTTAATTTTATTTATCATATTATTGGGTAGTAACTTCTACGATATCTGTTGCTTTATCAATGAATAAAATACCATTTAAATGATCAATCTCATGCTGAAAGATCTGCGCTAAAAGCCCACTACCACCCCGAATGAATTTTTTACCATTTTCATCATAGGCCGTAACAGTTGCTTTTTCCGCTCGTTCTACTTTGCCAAAAAGTGGTCGGATAGATAGACAGCCTTCATCCAAAATTTGTTTTGCTTTAGAGATTTTACTAATTTCAGGATTAATATAAACAGAATCCTTTATTTTCTTTTTTTCATTTTCCGATACTTCTTCTAATTTTTTTAACATTATCTCTACATTTTTTGAAATTACAAAAATTCTGAAAGGTAGCCCTATTTGTGGTGCGGCAATTGCCACTCCATCTTCCTGTGTGGCTAAAGCAGTACTCATATCCTGTAGTATCTTTTGTATTTTTTTACTATTTATTTCCTTAATAGGTATTTCCTGGGCAATTTCTCGTAGGACGGAATTATTTTTTTGGACTATTTTAATCATAAAATTATTTAATTAATTCATTATAGCAAACTTTCTGGATCAATGTTTACTGTGTATTGGGGTGGAAGTAAATTCAATTTGCCAAGCAGGACACTGTCTACCCATTCCTGGCGTTTTATTTTTAGTAGTCCATGCATACTGAATTTCCCTTTTGTCATTGGTATAAAGGCTGGAAAAATATCTATCTCATAAGGTGTCATGTCTTTTTGCAGTTTTTCCATTCCTGCTAGAACTGTTTTTTTATCTCCTTGCAAGGTAATTTTGATAGGCATGGAGAATGGGGGATAAAATAAATTTTCCCTTTCGCTGATTTCATCACGGTAAAAGTCGGCCAGATTTCCACCGATTGCATATTTAAGGATTTTTTGCTCAATATCCCTAGTTTGTACTAGAAAATTTCTAGAAGTTGCTGACCTTATTTTTAATAGTATATTCATTACCTTTTCATTGATTCGAAAGTCTGGTATGGAAAAAAAGGAATCTATAGAAATTACAGCAGTATTTGCAATCGAATCCTTTAAATAAAGAAGAGTCATCTCTGTACCAAGTAAAATACTACCAGGGGAAGAATAAAATTTGTCCATAATATCGCTCGCTTTCTTATGCGTACTAGCGCTATCAGAGTCAATTTTAAATATTTTTATGTCGGGAAATTTTTCTTTTATTTCTTCTTCTACAGCCTCAATGCCAATACCAAAGGCAGAAAGTCGCCAACTTTGGCAGTTTTGACATTTTTCAAAAGCGCTTCGGTGTTCACCACAACGGTGACAAAGAAAGAAATTTTCCTTTGCTGCTTTATGAAGGACGGTTGGTGCTCCACAGGTATTGCATTTTACCAAGTTACCGCAATCACCGCATATAGTGGAGGGAAAAAGGCCACGTCTGGCAACAAAAATAAATAAATTCTCATCATTGATTTGATTTGTTTGGATTAAGTCCAATAAATCCTGGCTAAATAATCTGAATTTGGGTTCTTTACCTTGAACCTTATCAAAGGTTTTGCCTTCTTTGCTACTATCTATTTCCCCTGGTAATAATTCCCTCATATTAATAAGTTTTTGACTGGAAGTTGTTAAAGAGCGAAATTTTAAGGGGGCTATTTCAAATATTTCTGCTTGATTGTGACGCCAAATTGTTTCGGTTCGAAGTAATAGATCACCAAAAATTATTTTGGCTTTAATTTTCTCAGCCAAGATTTCAGCAAAGTTTCTGATATCAGTAAACGGGCGATTAGAATTTTTATATGTCCTAGTGTTTTCTTTGTCTATGATAATTGTTCCAATGTCATTTCTGGGTATACCTAAAAATGAACCAGTACAAATTATAAGTACAGGATGATCCTCGTTTGAGGCCTTGTTCCATTGCTCAAGCTGTTCCTTTTTACTGAGAGAACCATGAAGAATAAAAGTGTATTGTTCTATACCTTTGGCAAGTTTTTCATTAGCTTTTTTAATATCTTGAATTGTTGGTAAACAGAAAAATACAGAATAATTCTTGGCAAATTCTTCTCGAATTATACTTTTATATGTGGCATATCTTTCCTCATCACTGCTCTGAATGACCAGTTTTTCGTGAGCGCGATTGCATTTTAGTTTTTTAATTTCAATTTTAATTTTTTCTGCATTTTCAAGAATCGTTTTGGGTATAATTGAATGTAAAATACTACCAGACGAGGTAGCAAAATATAAAGCGGATTCTGTAACTGCTTGCATGAATTCTGTTAATAGCAAAGAAGATGATTTAAATTTTTCTATTTTTCGCGTTTTGAAATCAGCATTTTTAATTTCAGCTTTTACATCTGTTATTTCATCAGATGAAATAACTATACCTGGTACGGATTTATTTCTTAGTGGCACTTTAACTATGGAACCTATAGAAATATCTGATGCGCTAAAATACGACAGGCTTTCCTTGTTTATTCCGCGAGATATGGGGATAACGCTTAGCAATTTCATTAGGCCTATATAGTGGCACAATTTACTGATTTTTTCAAGATATCCTAATAGCTCACAATAAACATCAGTGAAATACTGTCGTATAGCTCATAATTCCTGTTAGTGTAATCG
>CAYUVX010000021.1:0-6918 GCA_964448325.1 uncultured Candidatus Saccharibacteria bacterium | reverse complement strand
AAAACGATAGTTTCCTGGAAGAAAATCTAGAATTGGAAATTTAGTTAAAACTATCGGAGCAAAAAGCATAATAATACCTAATATAAGAAAGAGTTGCCCTCCCTCTGCCCCAACAAAACTAATAGATGCTGTCGCTACCAATGGTCCCAGCATAAAGGCGAGTGGGCGGGAGATTCTAAAAAAGCTTATAATATTTGCATTCAAACTATCTACCTTTTTAAAAAAATAAGTATCGCACATCACTTCTACGCTACTAGCTCCCAATCTAGTGATAAAAAGCAAAATTGCCCATAACCATAGACTATGACTATTTGAAATAAAAAATAAAATAATTGTAGAAATACCCATCACAATAAAACCAATACTCAAAATCTCTTTCTCTCCAAATTTTTCATCGGCTATTTTTCCTAAAGGAAACTGAACAATAATAAATGGCAGAAGCATTATGCCAAAAATAATCCCAATTTCTGTCCAAGAAAAACCAGCATATTTATGCAGATATAAGGGTGTATAAATAGTCATCCAAGAATAAAAAAATTGCAATAAAAAGTTTGAGGAAAAAATATTTTTTATACTTTTATTTTTCCAAACAGATTTAATAGTACTCCAAACGGAAATTTCCTCATATTTTGAATCTTTAAATTTTCTTAAGGGACCAAATAAAATAATAAAAATCGGTATCAAAAAGATAAGAGCGGTCAAATATATTTTCCAATAATCACTATTAGTTAAAATCAATCCGCCAACAATCGGAGCAAATATCCAAGCCAAATTAACCAAAGTCAAATATATACCCCTGATTCTCCCTGTATGCCTGTCATCCGAAAACCCCTCCAAAAAAATATCCAAAGAAAAATAAAAAAATGACACGGCCACAGACCCTAAAATAAAAGAAAAAATAAGCCAAAATAAATTGTGACTAAGTATAAGACCTATCAAAGCTAGAGCTTCTAATATCATTAAAAAAATAGAAATTCTCAAATTTCCGAATATTTTTAAGATGGATGGGGCCAAAAGGAAAAAAAATATTGTTAAAATGGCTGCAACGGTATAAATTGTACCAAGTACCCGTTCAGAAATATAAAGATTCAAAAAACTTGAATTTATAAAATTCGGCAGAGCAACGGTAAAAGCAAAAAAAAGTCCCAATATATAAACAGGGATGAGACCTTTTGCCTTTAGACGACTAATATTTAAACTTTGAATAGAGCTTACCATCTAAAGATATTATTACCAATAGTGGGAGAAGAAGCGGTAGCAAAACCATAATTTTGTGCCTGTTGAAGTAAAATAGCAAAAACAATAGCAATCAAGATAATCATAATTACCAGAACAAACTTATTATTCATAATGGTCCTGATAGTATTCACCCGACTTAGATAATTCATACTAAATAAATTCAATTTATTGACCGAATTTACCTCTGAACTTGGCATTTTTTTAAGCAAATTCAAATCTCGGAATTCTCCACTAGCTCCCAACATACCCAAACCAATAACGTTTGCAAAAAGTGGAAAATGATTTTTCAAGGTAGCCAGGGAATTTAATTTAACACTAAAACTATTGACGGCCAGCTCTGCATTCCTGCCTAAAATCACTTTAATCTCCTTTAAAATATCTGGTAAAAGAGCCGAACCACCAATAATATAAATATCATCCAATTTCTGTTTAAAAGCTGATTCATAATATACTATTGCTTCCTTGGTTTCCTGAAGAACATCCTTTAATAAAGGCAATAATATTGGCCGAACATTATTTTTATCATTATCAGTAAAACCTAATTTTATTTTTTTTGCTTCAGCATCAACCCATTCTAATTTTAATTTATCTTGTACCGCCATAGTCATCTGATCACCAGCAAGAGGTATAGCCAAGGACATATTAATTTTGTCATTACTATCAAAAAATGATAAATTGGTAGATCGAGATCCAATATCAATGATCAGACTTTGCCTATTTGAACTTTTTAAAATAGTCCGGGCCAAACTCAGTGACTCTATACATAAAGAAACCACTTCAAGTCCAATAGAATTGCAAAACTTTACATAACCGTTGGCTATATCCTTTGGAACGCTAATCAGCATAATTAGTTTTTTATTCTTATCCGCCAAAGGTTTCTCAATAAAATCCCAATATGTCTTGTCTAAACTAATAGGAGCCGACAATGAAGCCTTGTCTACAATAGTTTGAGAAAGAATTCCAGCCTTCAGCTTGCTATCTACCTCAAAACATTGGACAAAAACCTGAGCTTCGGGTAAAGACAAAATAACTTTATTAGTGGAAACCTTCTTAGGCTTGGCTTCCTTCAAAAGCTTCTTAATTTTCTCCGCTAAAAGATTTTGATTTAAAATCCGCCCATTTTCAATAACTCCCTCTGGTAATTCTGTCCGGCCATAAGTGACCACAGAAAATCTAAATACTTTTTCCAATTCTATAATTTCTACAGATCTATCTCCAATATCCAAACCAAAAGCCTTATCAAATTTTATTGTTAGGGTGTTTATCAATATTTTTTTAAAATTCATATATTTACTTTTTTCAAATTAATGCCCAGAGCTTAAAAATCAGCCACTGTTGTCCACGAATTGACCACTATATTGGGAGTATTCGTAGCAACTTCTATTAAAATCTTTTTTGTAAAAGATGAAACTGTACTTGATGCTTTAATTAATTTTGCCCCTAAATCTCCGTCTGCTATGGGATAAATATAACATAATTGTGCCCCAGCAGGCAAAGGTATAGACTGTGATTCATCACCGGCATATGACCAACCATCACCGGCATCGGTAGTAGAAGCTAGTTGTAATAAGGCATACTCCCCACAGGCATTAACAGTACTCCAAGCCTTCAATGACATCTGCAAGTCAGAACTTTCATTAACTTCACTGATGGAGCGCAAAAGAGAACCAGTTACAACTATCAGAACAGTAGCGCTAACCAAGAGCACCATGGTCAAAACTAAAAAACCCCGATTTTGGCCAGCTTTTGCAAAGTGTAATTTATTTTTATCAAAAAGAAAATCAATATTCATTATTCTTGAATGGACCCATTAATCTCTAATGAATTAGCAACAGAATTGCTTATTTCATCTAAAACTGATTGCGAGTTTTGATTTACTTCTTGTATGGTGTCAATTTTAGCTTTACCAAAAATGGCATTAAAAGCAAAACCGCTGATAAAGTAAAGTACCGTGCCAGCAATTGCTAAATATAATACGGCTTCGATTAATGTAAATCCTTTTTTCATATTCATAATTATAACATAATATTTACTGCTTCCAATCGGTCAAAACGGTTTCTAAGGTAGTACTTATGGTACGAGAAGGTGTCAATTCCCAAGAGACAGCAACAGAAATATTCTTAGTTGAAGTAGAAATATCGGAAACTGTGACAATTCTGGTATACTTACCATCAATAATATCGGCTGAACCGCTAAAAACAGGCGTACTACTATCCGTATCAATACCATGATCCCCTTCAGCTAAATCGTCCCAATTATTATCCCTAATAGCCCTGGTGATATTTATTCCTTCTTTTGCTTGAAATAGAGACTCCGTAGTTTCTATACTTAATTTTGTGCTGATATTAGAATCAATCAATAAAGTGGCCATAGCTATTGAACCTAAAGAAAAAATTGCCACTGCTAAAATAAGTTCCAGCAAACTAAAACCACGCCTAGTTTGAAATTTTGCCAATAAATTATTTTTTAAACTTAAGTCAGACATTTTTTATAATTTCTCTTCATTATAAATAATTAAAACTTCCTCAGGTGTCAGAACTCGATTATAAATACGAGCATTATCAATAGAACCGGTAAAATAACTGGAGGCAACACCGGCGCTATTTACCGCACCAATAAACAAGCTGGCATTAGAATTGTCCAAAGAGCCAGTATTAGTACCACCACTTTTTTCCACACCATTTACATACATTTTTTGCGTACCACTAGTATAAGTGGAAACAAGATGATACCAACCGCCACCGTTCACAATATAGTTGGAATCAACCCCCCGATGACTATTTGAAATAGAATACTGAATTCTAAAAGTCCCATCAGTATCAACATGCAGATCCCAATCACGCATAGAGCCATCATAATATTTGCTCATAACTCTTTTAGAAGAATTGGCAGCGCCCGAGTTAATCCACACTGAAATAGAAATCTCGGAGGATGGATTTAAAGAGGCATCATCAGGCACACTAATATAATCCCCATCTCCATCAAAGGCATAGGCTGTATTGGACACACCTTTGACACCAGCAGTAAGTACTGTACCACCCTGCAAAGTACCATTATTACCCCCCACCGAATCAAGGGCATTACCATCAAAGGACCAATAAGCCACCAAACCGTTGGTAGGAATTAATGACACTTCCTCTTCTTCAGCACTAGCAACTTCAACTCTGGATATTGTTCCAAAACCCTCAGTAAAAATTGCTTCTGCAGTATTGTCATAAGTAATAGTGGTTGTACCAACAGTTTCTGTTAAGCCGGTCATCTTGGAAAAAACTATTTCTGTCAAATCGGTAATGACGATACTTGGTATTAAATCATACACTTCATCATAAGCGCCTACTCTCTCATCATAAGAGACTCCCTGAAATAAAACAAAATTATGTTCATCATTATTGATTTTAACTCCAAAATCACTGTCATTTTTTTGTAAAATGGCATTGTGTCTGGCGCGTTGCAATACCTCAATCAGATTACTTTGAGTATCATCTACAATCTGATTTTTATAAAAATTTAAACTATAAGGGGCAGAAAATAAAAAAATTATAGCGGCAATTCCTATTACTATAAGTATTTCAATTAAGGTAAAACCTCTGCTTTGCTCTCGCTTTGCAGGGCAAATTTTTTCTTCTTTTTTGCTACCATAACAAATCATTATTAGATTTTATACTCCCAGATTTCCCGTCAATTTATATATTGGCAGAATAATGGACATGGCAATCAGGCCAACAGCCAAGGCAATAAAAACAAGAAGGACCGGTTCAATAATAGTGGGGAGAATTTTGGTTCGATCAATAATTTCCCTGGTCCAAAAATCAGAAACCTTGAAAAAGGATTCTTCCAAAGTACCACTATTTTCCCCAACGGAAAGAACGCTAATAGAATTGCTAGGGTAAAGCTCTTTATACAATTCCATAGTACTGACAAGAGAAACCCCATTATTTATTCTCGCAATAATTTCTCGCAAAACCTTACGATAATAAAGATTTGATGTACCAACATAAGCTGTTTCCAAAGCCTCATCAATAGAAATACCGCTTTTCATAAGCGTACCCATTAACTGAGAAAAAAGAGCCAACTGATAGCCCACCACAAACTCTTTGACATATGGGGAAAAAACCAAAGTCTTATGATAAAAATACTTCATCATAGGAATTTTAAATATTAGGAAAATCGCCAACCATAACAAAAAGGCTCCAGCCACCACTAATAACCAATATTTTTGGGTAAAAAGGGAAATATTTAAAACAATTTGGGTAATTAATGGCAATTGGACATGCAAACTAGTAAACATAGGGACCAGCTTTGGTAAAATAAAAATAGACAAACCACCACCAAGTAAAATCACCGCGGTCAAAACTATCTTAGGATAAATTAATACGGCACTAATCTGCTTTCGTAAAGTACTATCGCGCTCCAACCAAACAGCCAAAAATTCTAGATTTTCCGACAAAGAACCAGATAGCTCTCCAGCCTTGACCAAACTTACAAAAATTCGCCCAAAGGAACCTTCCTCTCCGCTGATTGCGGAATGAAGCGAAACACCATTTTCTAATCGGCTTTTAATCCTATATAAAATTTTTTTCATTGGACCCGGGCGAGACTGATTGGCCAAGGAATCCACCGCTTCGTTAATTGTCACCCCACCCTTTAGCAAAACCGCCAAATTCTTGGCAAAATTAATCTGCTCTTCAAGTGAGACTTTATTAAAAACTGATTTTAAACTTTTTAAATTCATATATTTCCTTGCCTTAATTTTTCACTCTAAATTAATGCCTAGTCTACATTAGAAAGACCCTCTAATTCATCATAAGTAGTTATACCATTAAATAAGTGGATCAAACCGTTGTAATACATTAAAGTCATGCCATTTTCTTCCGCTTTATTCTCAATAGAAGAAGATGAGGATTTTGCACTGATAAGAGCCCTGATATCATCGTCAACTTCCATCACCTCAAAAACAGCAATTCGGCCTAAATACCCCGTATGCTTGCAAGCTTTACAACCAGTTCCCCGGAATAACTTTATATCCTTGAGCTCTTTATTGGGGAAAAACTTTTTCATCATATTCTTGAATCTGATGTCTTTTTGCTGATCAACAATAGCCGGTACATCCGCTGCGGTTTTAGGATAATTTGCTCGACAATGTGGACAAATTTTTCTGACCAGTCTCTGAGCTAAAACAACATTAACGGAGGAAGCTACCAAAAAGGGCTCAATCCCTATTTCCAATAAGCGCGGAAAAATGGTAGCCGCATCATTGGCATGCAAAGTAGAAAATAAAAGATGGCCAGTCATAGAAGCATTCACCGCAATGCTAGCAGTTTCATTATCACGAATTTCTCCCACCATTATTATATCTGGGTCCTGTCTGACAATAGAACGCAAACCATTTGCAAAAGTAATATTCTTTTTAACATTTACTTGTATTTGTTGGACTCTATCAATACTATATTCTACCGGATCTTCAACTGTTACGATATTTATTGGTAAGGCAGCCAAAATCTGAATCAGGGAATAAAGAGTAGTAGTTTTTCCCGCTCCAGTAGGGCCCACAACCAAAATCATACCATAAGGCTGAGTTATAGCTTTTTTAACCTTGGCAAAATCCAATTCATTCAAACCAAGATCCTCAAGCTGAACCTTCTTTGTCTTTTCCGATAGGATACGAAATACGATATTTTC
>CAYUVX010000020.1:0-7166 GCA_964448325.1 uncultured Candidatus Saccharibacteria bacterium | reverse complement strand
TTCTCTAAATTTTTATACAATTTCCCCTTCAATTTTTTTAGTTTTTTAAATCTATTAAATTCTTTTTCTTTGATAGGATTGTCTAAGTCAACAAGAGATTGCGCTTCCTCAATTAATTTTTCTATTCCTTCGCCTAATGGCAAGTGATCGTATTTAACGGCTAGGGTAGCCAGCTCGCGCATGTTCTCCAGCCTCTCCCTGTCCTCGTCATTTCCATTTTTAAGTTCTTTTTCAATCCCACTTTCTGTAATAACAAATTTAATCACATCTGACGGTTTGCTTTCCAAAGCTATTTTTTTTATTCTTTCTAATAGATTAAAAAAGTGATCCACTTTCATTCTGATGCCAGCTGGTAAATTCTCTTTTTCTCCAGAGAATATTTTAAGAATTGTAACTTTCCCTATTCCCCGAACCGGTACATTGATAATTCTTTTTATATCTGTCAGGCTTTCGGGATTCAGCCCAGCCCGCACAAAAGAAATAATATCCTTTACCTCTTTTCGTTCAAAAAATTTTGTTCCTAATACTTGATAAAATACGCTCTTGCTTAAAAAAGCATCTTCCAAGGCCCGGGATTGAAAGTTTGCTCGATACAAAACAGCAATCTCTCTAGCCGAGATTCCCATCCTTATTAATTCCTGACATTTATTAGCAATATATTGCGCTTCCTCTACCTCATTATAACCAGCGTAAAGGGAAATTTTTTCACCTTCAATATTTTTTGTAAATAAATTCTTCTCTACCCTGTTTACATTTTTCTTTATAATATTATTCGCCACCGCTAAAATATTCTGCGTGGAACGATAATTTTCTTCCAATAAAACTATTTTTGCTTTTGGATAATCCTTCTCAAAATTCATAATATTTTTTATGTCAGCTCCACGCCAGCTGTAAATATTTTGATCAATATCCCCCACCACACAAATATTATTATGTTTTTGCGCAAGGAGTTTTACTAGCATATATTGCACCTTATTCGTATCCTGATATTCGTCAATGTGAATATACTGCCAGATATTTTGATATTTTTCTAAAATGTCTTTTTTACTTTTTAATAATTTGTAAGTTTTAAGTAATAAATCATCAAAGTCCAGGGCCTTCTCGGCATTTAATTTCTTTTCATATTCGGTCCATATTTTGGAAATTAAACCATGGTGGGAAGTAAAGTTTTCCCCAATAATAGATTCTGCAAAATCCTCCGCATTTTTTAAATCACCTTTTTCTCTGGAGATGATACTTAAAATTTTATTTGGTTCATATTGTTTTGGGTCTAGGCCCATATCTTTGATAATATCTCTAACCACCTTTTGGGAATCAGATTTGTCAAAAATGGAAAAGTTTCGAATCATATTTATCTCCCGGCTATTTTCTTTTAAAATATGAACACCCAGAGAGTGAAAAGTACTGACGAAAGGTTTTTCTTGAAAGGACATACCCGCCAAACCCCTCTCTTGCTCTAAGGCTAGTAAAACCCGATCGCGCATTTCCTTGGCCGCTTTATTGGTAAAAGTAATAGCCAAAATATTTTTTGGCTCAATGCCGGATTTTATTAAATGCCTTATTCGGCAGGTGATCGTTTTTGTTTTACCCGCCCCCGCTCCCGCAAAGATTAAAAGTGGTCCTATAGTCTGTAAAACTGCCTCTTTTTGTCCGGAGTTTAATTCCTCCAGATAGTCTTTTTGCTTATTTTCTGAATCCATAGGCGCATCATAACACAGTTTTGTCTTATTAGGTAGCCAAAAAACCTTTATTTTAAGCCAAAAAGGTCAAAAAAGATATCCACAGGCTATAGTCCAAATCGTTGATTTCGCTATCTCTTTTTGTTACTATTGGTAAGTAGGCAATCCACCAGTCTTTATGACTTTTCCTTAATATTTACCGCTATTCCGTATTACGATTGCCTCGATTATGGATTTTAAATTAAATACTAAACTAGATAGGCGTGTTTGGCTTTCTTTAGGAAAGTCTATTTTGCTTTATACCTTAATCATCACCGCCTTTTTTATTCCATTTATCACTTCCGCCGGAGTGATTTCTTTTTTGTCGGATTTATTTTCCGGCCAGGAGGTTTCGGCTCAAGCAGAAACTATTATCGAATCAAGCTCACAAAATATGTCTTTACCGGAGCCAGCTATTAATATTGATCCTTCCTTAAAGCCTAGTGCCGATGTTATCATTGATGGAGGTGATGCCCTCTTACCAGAAGTCGGTCCTTCCGGAGCGGTTAGGGAAAAGATAGATAATTCTAATGGGCAGATCAGTACTTATATTGTTCGTAGTGGTGATACTTTAGCTAGGATTGCAGAAATGTTTGATGTTTCAGTTAATACTATAATGTGGTCCAACGATATGACGAAGAGTTCGGTTTTGAAAGTGGGCCAGACTCTCGTCATCCTGCCTATTACAGGTGTGATGCATACCGTTGTCTCTGGTGATACATTAAGTACCATTGCAAAGAAGTATGGTGGTGATACGGAAGAGATTGCTGCTTTTAATGATATGAAAGTTGGCGCTAAATTATCAATTGGTGATACTATATTAATTCCTGATGGACAAGTCTCTTCTTCTATCAGACCTTCAGCCACAAGTAATTCTTCTTCAGCAAAAGTGTTTACTTCTTCCAGTGGCCCTGCTTATGAGGGATATTATAGCAAGCCTTTTATTAGCGGGCGAAAGACACAGGGTTTGCATGGATATAATGCCGTGGACTATGGTATGCCGGTTGGTTCTTCACTTTTTGCCGCTGCCTCTGGTAAGGTGATCATTAGTAAAGGTTCTGGTTGGAATGGTGGCTATGGTGATTATGTGGTTATACAGCATTCAAATAATACTCAAACAGTTTATGCACATATGAGCTCTGTTTCAGTTTCTGTGGGACAGACAGTCAAGCAAGGACAAATAATTGGTTATTCTGGAAATACTGGTAAGTCCACCGGAGCTCATTTACATTTTGAAGTTCGTGGTGCCAAGAATCCTTTTTAAATATTAAAAAAAGATAGGATTGTTTGATTTAGCTAATTAGTTTTAGGTCTATACTGCAGAGCCTCTAAAATATGTGACAGTTCTATATTTTCTTTTTGTTCTAAATCAGCAATCGTGCGGGCCAGTTTTATAACTCTATGATAGGCGCGGGCCGAGAGGCCAAGTTTGACAGCACTTTTATCTAAAACTTCTTTTACTTCTTTTGATAACTCTATTAAATTTGAAATATCTTTAGAATTCATTTCGCTATTAGTTTTTACCAGTCTTTTTAATTTTAAAAATCTTTCTGTTTGCATTTTTCGGGCCTGGGAAATACGTCGACGAATTTTAGGATTATTTTTTTCTTGCTGATCGCTTTTTTTACCAGATAAATCGGCATGGTTAATTTGTGAAACTTCTACCCACATATCAATACGATCCATAATTGGCCCGGATATTTTTCTCTGGTATTTTAATAAATCAATTGCTCGGCAAATACATTCTTTGGTTCGGGAACCATAATTTCCACACGGACAAGGGTTCATAGCGGCAATTAAAATAAAATTAGCGGGGAAAGTAATGGATCCACGAGCACGGGAAATACTTATTTCCCTTTCTTCTAATGGCTGGCGTAAAGTCTCTAAAACTTTTTTATCAAATTCGGGAAATTCATCAAGAAATAGAACTCCACGGTGAGCCAAAGTAACTTCACCCGGTTTTGGTATGGTACCACCACCCACAAGTGAAACATATGAAGCCGTATGATGTGGGGCGCGAATAGGTGGGGAGCTGACCAAGTCCCCTTTTAATGTTCCCGCCACAGAGTGAATACCAGTTATCTCAATTATTTCCTCAAAGGAAAGTGGTGGTAAAATACCAGAGAAAGCTTTGGCTAACATTGTTTTCCCCGTTCCTGGTGGGCCATACATAGCAATATTATGACCACCAGCCGCCGCTATCTCCAGTCCCCTTTTGGCGCTTTCTTGGCCAATAACATCACTAAAGTCAATCTCATTTTCTTCATCGGCTAAAGCAATCTTCGTTTGAATTTGGCAAGGAATTTTTTTCTTATTTTGATGGAAACGATTTTTCCTCCCTGTTTCTTTAAAGCTTTTAGCGGAGGCAGATTCACTGGCTTCAAAAAATTCAGGATCCTCATCATTTTCAATATTCTTACCATCTAATAAAATCAAATGACTTATTACTTCCTCTAAAGTTTCGGCTCCGTAAATAGAAATATCGGAAATCAAAGCTGCCTCGCGCGCATTTTCCTTTGGCAAATAAATTTCAGTGAAACCTTTTTTCTTGGCTTCAGCTACGGCGGGGAGAACTCCACTTATTTTTCGTAAATTTCCATCCAGAGAAAGTTCACCTAAAAATATTTTTCCTTTGGAATTAAAGGAAATTTCTTCATTGGCCATTAAATATGCTATAGCCATAGCCAAGTCAAAAACTGGCCCTTCTTTTTTAAAATCAGCTGGTGCAAGGGAGATAACTACTTTTTGATTGCACTGTTTAGGGGATTTGAAACCGGTATTTTTGATAGCGGAGGATATTCTGTCTCTACTTTCACCCACAGATTTGTCCCCCAGCCCAACGATGGTTAAATTATTCAAGCCCTTAGAAATATCTACTTCCACATCAATAATCCTAGCTCCCAATACGCTAGGTTGTGCACTGTATGTTTTAGCAAATCCCATTTATTATTTAGTGTGGGCAATACAAGTTAAGGAGGCGGCATTGGCATCTAGGCGGTCGGTGGGAATTTCTTCTCCGCAAACCAAACAGGTGCCATAAGTCCCATCTTTTATTTCCGCCAAAGCAGTTTCCACATCATTTAATTGAATCTCTAATTGTTTAAGGATGCCAGAATTTTCTTCAAATTCTTCTATTGTGTCAGCTACTTCATTCTCATCGGCCGAATCAGAATCTAGATTCGTCGGCTTGGCTTCCCAGTCTGCTGAATTGGACGGATTCTTTTGACCAACGGTTGCCAATTCTTTTAATAATTTTACTCTCTCCTCCTCTAGTATTTTTTTGTATTTTTCGGTTTTCATATATCAATAATAGCACAATACTAGAAAAAATAAAGCAAATAATTTTTATCTCCTTAAACCTTTTTCTTTATTGAGGCGATCTATTACTTCTTTGAAGGCTGTGTCATTTACGGTTATCACGACAGTTTCTTTGTCTATTATCCCATATAAGAGAGTAATTTGACCATCTTCATTTCGTAATAGACGTACGTCTTTATTGATAATTACCGCATCAGAGAATTTCCGGGAAGTAGTCGGGTTTAGATCTGCTAATATACCACCAGCGTTTTCGAAACCGCTTAGTCTGAATAATATTTGTAAATCTTTTTCCAAATCCCCCTCCCACTCTAGCATACCAGCATAAGTATTTTCAAAATAGGAAGTCTTAAAAATAATAAAAGGTAAATTTTTACCAAAAGAAAACATTCCCACCATAAAATCAGGCAATAAAGTCCTTTTCATTTGGTCTGGTATTTTCAGACTAGTTAGGGAAATAAATTCGATTGAATTAATAAGCCGACGGTTAGTGCTGGTCCCTGTGGTGATATAGGTATTATAGAAATTATTTACCGGAATCTGTATGTCATTCAGCTTGCTAGCCAGTGTTATGACGGCGGTATTTTTGTTTAGAGCGCTGATATTTAATTCGTCTTTATATTCTGTGGTAATTAAAGAAGGTAATTCTGGCAAGCTAATAATTTGATTGGTTTTATTATTTGTAATATAAACAAAGGAAATAACAATGACTCCCGCCAAGATTAAAATGATACTAATGAAGATTATTATTTTATTTTTTGAATAGTCGCTAGTGGTGTTTGGAGTTTCCTTTTTTTCAGACCGGATTTGTTTGTTTAATTTTTGGTTTTCTGCAATAGCAATATTAACAGATGATAGATGGTTAGCAGCAATGGCAGATTCCATGTCTCCTTTGTAAGTTCGAACAAGGGATACCCTTTCCTTTTTTTTGTCCATGGGTTTTTCCGGGGTGGGAGTATGAGGGATTGCTGGAGAGTATTCTTGATTATTTAGGACATTATAAATACCAGTTGGTGTAGTTTTTTCGGCCGGCTTGGCGCCAGTGAATACCGGATCAATATTTATTTTTAATGGATCAGCGGGAGGCATTTGTATTTGATTATATCAAATATTATACAAATCTACGAATGGTACGAATGATACGAATTTAATTAACGAATAAAACGATACGAATAAGAAAAAACACAGATATTAAAAACTTCCGGAATTTCCTCGTAACGATTAGTCTTCGTTAAGTGAAGAGGATTTTCCGGAAGTTTTTAATTTCCTATTTTTATTTAAGCTTTTGGTAATTTATTTTTTGCCCAGTCGGGATCGGCCATCTTGATAGAAAGGCTTACTCGGCCCCTTTCGGCATCTACTTCTTTTACTATTACTGGTACTGTTTCACCTACTTTAAGTAAGCTTTCCACTTTTTCTACTCTAAATGGAGCGATCTCGGAAATATGAACAAGACCTTCAGTGTCTCCTTGGAGTCGAACAAAGGCACCAAATTCGGCAATCTTGGTTATTACACCCTCATATCTTTCCCCCGCTTTGTATTCATGAGTCAGCGCTTCAATAATTGCTTTAGCTTTTTCAGCCGAGCCGTTTTTACCAGTACAGTAAACTGTTCCATCATCTTCAATATCAATATCGGATCCGGTCTTCTCCTTAATTTCTTTTATAACTTTTCCACCGCTTCCGATAACGCCACCAATCTGATCTGGTTTAATTTTCAAAACTAAAATCTTTGGAGCATTTACAGAAATATCTTTTCTTGATTCCGGAATTTCCTTAAGGATGACGTCTAGAATTTGGAGACGAGCTACTTTAGCTTTCTCAAAAGCCTCCGCTAAAGCAGGGATCGGTACACCGGCTACTTTTACATCCATTTGGATAGCGTTTACTCCATTTTTTGTTCCGGCCACTTTGAAATCCATATCACCATAATGGTCCTCTGGCCCCTGTATATCTGTCAGTACTTTATAATTTCCCTTTGCATCCATCATCAAGCCTGAGGCAATACCAGCAACAGGAGATTTGATCGGTACTCCACCGTCCATAAGAGCGATAGTTGAAGCACAAACGGAACCCATTGAAGTAGAACCATTAGAGGACATTGCTTCGGATACTAAACGAATAGTATAAGGA
>CAYUVX010000019.1:0-7281 GCA_964448325.1 uncultured Candidatus Saccharibacteria bacterium | reverse complement strand
AATCTTGATGACTTATTTACGATAATTACCAAAATTGTTTCTTTGAATCATGATGAGGATGCGGTAGAAGATGATATTGATCATTTGGGTTCCCGAAGAGTTCGTTTCGTTGGAGAGCTTTTTCAGGCCAAGGTTCGAATTGGTATGTCACAGATGAAAAGGAATATTCAGGATCGTATGTCTACTGTGGATCCGGATATTACCATGCCAGTGAACTTTATTTCACCTAGACCACTTCAGGCTAGGATCAAGGAATTTTTTACTACCAACCAGTTGTCGCAATTTATGCAGCAAGAAAATATTTTGCAGGAAATTGAACACCTTCGTACTTTATCAGCTCTGGGACCTGGTGGTTTGACTCGTGAGCGAGCTGGTTTTGAGGTCCGTGATGTACACCCTTCTCACTATGGCCGAGTTTGTCCGATTCATACACCCGAGGGTCCAAACATTGGTTTGATATTAAGACTTTCCGTTTATGCCCGAGTCAATGATTTTGGTATGATTGAAACTCCATATGTCAAAGTTAAGAATGGTGTTATTACTGAAGAAATAAAATACTTGAATGCCTTGGAGGAAGAAAACTTTAAAATTGCTCACTTTGCTACTCATGTAGATGAGAAAGGAAAGATCAAAGATGAGGAGGTAGAAGTACGTGTAAACGGTATACCAACCGTTGTAAAAAGCAATGATGTGGACTTTATGGACGTGGCCACTAATCAGGCTTTCTCTATTGCTACTTCTATGATTCCTTTCTTGAATCATGATGATGCTAATCGAGCTTTGATGGGTTCAAACATGCAAAAGCAGGCTGTACCTTGTCTTCGTCCGGAGGCTCCGCTTGTAGCAACCGGTATTGAAGAGGTAGCGGCTAAATATACTGGGCGTCTTATTTACGCTGAAGAGGAAGGAGAAGTTACTTATATTGATTCTAAAAAAATTGTAATTACTAATAGTAAACCTGCCCGCCCTTCGGAAGCAGGCGGGGGAAAACCCGCCCGATCGAATGTTCTCGGTCATTCGGGCGGGGAGAAGGAATATAATTTGATTCAATTTTCTCGAACCAATAGTTTTACTGTATTTCATCAGCGCCCCGTAGTTTCTTTTGGCCAAAAAATTAAGAAAGGAGATTTACTTGCTGATACGTCTTCCTCTGATAAGGGGCAGACCGCAATTGGTCAGAACATTTTGATTGCCTTTATGTCTTGGTCTGGATCAAACTATGAGGATGCTATTATTCTTTCAGAAAAATTAGTTAAAGATAGCAAGTTTACTTCCATTCATATTGAGGAATTTGTTATTAATGTTCGTGATACCAAGTTAGGGCCCGAAGTGACTACCCACGATATTCCAAACGTTGGTGAAGCTAAATTAAAAAATCTGGATGAGGATGGTGTGATTCGAGTAGGAGCCGAAGTCAGACCGGGAGATATTATTGTTGGTAAAATTACGCCAAAGGGGGAGACTCAGCTTACTCCAGAAGAAAGACTATTACGATCTATTTTTGGCGAAAAAGCACGAGATGTCAAAGATACTTCAAAGCGTTTGGAAGGTGGAAAGAAGGGAAGAATTGTTTCTGTTAAGGTTTTTTCTCGAGAAAATGGAGACAAATTAGAGAGTGGAATTATTAAGAGAATTCATATTGAAGTGGCAGAATTACGAAGTATTTCCGTTGGAGACAAGCTTTCTGGACGTCACGGAAATAAGGGAGTTATTTCTAAAATTCTACCAGAAGAAGATATGCCTTATATGCCAGATGGGCGTCCGGTGGATTTGATTTTAACTCCACTTGGTGTGCCTTCACGTATGAACCTTGGGCAGATTCTTGAATTACACCTAGGTCTAGCAGCAAATACTTTAAACTATCAGGCTATTGTTCCACCATTTGCCGGAGCGACAGATCAGGAAATAAAAGCAGAATTGGTAAAGGCCGGCTTCCAGGAAAGTGGGAAAATGAAACTTTATGACGGACGAACTGGTGAAAAATTTCATCAGGAGGTTGCTGTGGGTTATATGTATGTCTTGAAGCTTCACCATGAGGTGGAAGACAAGATCCATATGCGATCAATTGGTCCATATTCATTAATTACTCAACAGCCATTAGGTGGACGGGCGCAAGGTGGAGGTCAGAGATTCGGAGAAATGGAAGTCTGGGCCTTGCTTGGACACGGTGCTGCTTATACATTACGAGAAATGTTGACCATCAAATCAGATGATATTGTCGGACGTTCGGCTGCCTTTGATTCTATTGTAAAGGGTGAGCGAATAAAACAGCCAAACATTCCAGCTTCGTTTAATGTTTTACTTAACAATCTGAGAGGTCTTGGCCTTGACGTTGAACTTTTAAAAGATTCAAAAAAAATATATGAATAATAAAAATAAAAATGTTGAGTTCAATGATTTCGATGCCATCTCTCTAAAAGTTGCTTCCCCTGAAATAATCAAAGGCTGGTCATATGGTGAAGTCACTAGACCGGAAACTATTAATTATAGAACTCAGAGATCTGAGAAAAGTGGTTTGTTTGATGAAAAGATTTTTGGTCCAGATAAGGATTATGAATGTTACTGTGGTAAATATAAGGGTATAAGATACAAAGGAATTATTTGTGAAAAGTGTGGAGTGGAAATTACGCGTTCAATTGTCAGACGTGAAAGAATGGGTCATATTGAATTAGCCTCACCTGTTTCTCATATTTGGTTTTTGCGTGGCATTCCATCAAAGATAGGTACTATCCTTGGTATGACAACCTCCGATTTGGAAAAGGTAATTTATTTCGCTGGTTATATTGTTGTCACTACTCATGAGGATGAAAGGGAGAGAATTTTGAAGGATATTGATAATGAGTTTAAACAAAAGATTAAAACAGTTCAGGATGAAAAGACTAAAGAGGCGTTAAAGGAACTTTTGATTAATGCTAAGAAAGAAGTGGAAAGCATTAGGGAAGGGGTGGTAGTGGATGAAGTCCTTTATCATAAGTATTCCATGAAATATGGTTCCTTATTTGAAGCCTCAATCGGGGCAGAAGCCATTTTTGAAATTCTGAAGAAAATTGATTTAATTGATTTGGAGAAGAAATTGGAAATAGCTTTGGAAAAGGCGGGTTCACTTGAGAGGGAGAAAATAAATAAAAGAATATCACTAGTTCGTTCTATGGCGGATGCCAAAGTAAAACCAGAATGGATGTTTATGACTAGAATACCGGTTATTCCCCCAGCCTTAAGACCGATGGTTCCATTAGACGGTGGTAGATATGCTACCTCAGATGTAAATGATCTATATCGCCGAGTTATAAATAGAAATAATCGATTATTAAAATTAAAAGAGATTAATGCGCCGGAGGTAATTCTTAGAAATGAAAAAAGAATCTTGCAAGAAGCGGTGGACTCTCTTATTGATAATTCTATACGAAGCGGTAAAGATGCTTTTTCTGCGGTTGGTAATTCCCAAAAAAGAGCTCTTAAATCTCTAGCTGACAATTTGAAGGGTAAGCGCGGTTTGTTCCGAGCAAATCTTTTGGGTAAGCGCGTGGACTATTCAGGGCGTTCCGTTATCGTTGTTGGTCCGGAATTGAAACTTAATCAATGTGGTTTGCCAAAAATGATGGCCTTGGAACTTTTCCGTCCTTTTATTATTTCTGAATTATTGAAAAAAGAATTAGCATTTAATATCCGCGGAGCGGGGAGACTGATAGATGATGGTATTCCAGAAGTCTGGGCGATATTAGAAGAAATTATTGAAAATAAATATGTCTTATTAAACCGAGCACCAACCCTGCACCGTCTGGGTATTCAGGCTTTTAAACCAGTTTTGATTGAAGGTTCTGCTATACAGGTTCACCCATTGGTTTGTACAGCCTTTAATGCAGACTTTGACGGGGATCAGATGGCGGTCCATGTTCCACTTGGGGAGGAAGCTCAGATTGAAGCTCATGAAATAATGGCGGCTGATAAAAATATTCTAAAGCCTGGTAATGGTGATCTGACTGTTTCGGCTAAACTTTTGGATATTGTTTTGGGTTGTTATTGGATGACCAAAGAAGTCTCTGGTGAATTGGGAGAGGGAAAATATTTTTCTTCACCAAATAGTGCTATTACCACATATGATTTTGATGGCATATCTATTCGTGCCAAGATTCATGTTTTGGGTACGGAAAAAATAAAGTATCAGCAATTTGAAAATAAACCATTTGAAACTACCGTTGGACGTTTGCTCTTTAACTCTACTTTACCTTCAGATTATCCTTATGTTAATAAGGAAATTACTAAAAAGACTATGTCTGCTATTCTTGATGACTTGATTAATAAGTACGGCATTACAAATATTCCTAAGGTATTGGATAAGATCAAAGCTTTTGGGTTTAAATATGCTACTAGTTCTGGTGTTACTTGGGGAATTGATGATCTTAATATTCCTAAGGAGAAACCAATGGTAATAGATGAGGCTAGAAAGAAATCTTTGGAAGTTACTAATTACTTTAATGAAGGACTTTTGACTCCAGAGGAAAAGTTGCGAAAGAATATTGAAATATGGCATGGGGCTAAAAACGAATTGGAAAAACTTATTCCTGAAACTCTGGATAAGAATGGTTCCGTTTCGGATATGTGGGTATCTGGTGCCCGAGGTTCCTTAGGGGCAATTACTCAGATGGCTGGTATGAAGGGTCTGATTCAAAATACCGCCGGTGAGACTATTGAATTTCCAGTAGTTGGTTCTATGAAAGAAGGTTTAACTCCGATTGAATACTTTATTACTACACACGGTTCTAGAAAAGGTTTGACTGATACTGCCCTTAATACAGCAAAAGCCGGATATTTGACGAGAAGACTTTTCGATGTGGCTCAGGATATTGTAATTACTGAGGCTGATTGTAAAACTAAAGATAGTATCTGTATCAAAAATAATAATGAATTTGAATCGGGTATTTCTGTTGATAAACATATCAGAGGAAGAATTTTGGCAGCTGATGTTTTGGATAAAGCCGGCAACGTTTTATTTAAGAAGGGACACCTTCTTAAAAAAGATGAAGCACAACAGGTAGAGGCAGAGGGCGTAGGTGAGGTATTTGTTCGTTCACCCTTAACCTGTAAAACTGTTCACGGAGTTTGTGCTGAATGTTATGGCTCAGATTTAGGACGGGGGGAACTTATTGGTTTGGGCGAGGCAGTGGGAACAGTGGCGGCTCAGGCTATTGGTGAACCGGGTACACAGTTGACTATGCGTACTTTCCACTCGGGAGGAACAGCATCTGTTGGTGGAGATATTACTCAAGGTTTGCCCCGCGTGGAAGAAGTTTTTGAAAAACGTAAACCAAAGAGTCCTGCTGTGGTAAATAAAGTTGATGGTATTGTGACTGGTGTCAAAGATATGGGCAAGGATAAAATTATTACCGTTCTGCCTGAGATTGAAGATAAAGCTAAAGGAAAGAAAGATGCTGAAATAGAATATGAATTTAGTTTTAAGAGAGTTCCTTTGGTTCGTGTTGGAGATAAAGTGAAGAAAGGCCAATTATTAACTGATGGTTCGGCTGATATTGATGAGCTATTTAAATATGGTGGTAAAGAAAAGACCATGAGCTATGTTATTACAGAAGTTAATAAACTTTATGAATTACAAGGAGAAGCTGTATCTAGAAAGCATATTGAAATTATAGTTAAGCAAATGTTTTCTAGAATGAAAGTAAAAGATGCTGGCGATACTGGCGTCTCTGAAGGGGATGTGATTGACGAGCTTGATTATCGTCTGGAAAACGAAGAAGCTGAAGCTAATGAAAAAAGAGTAATGAGGGCGGAGCCGGTGGTGATGGGTATTACTGAGGCGTCCTTGGCCCGACGATCATTCCTTTCGGCTGCATCCTTCCAGCATACTAATAGAGTATTGATTAATAATGCAGTTCGCGGGTCTGTTGACCGCCTTGTTGGCCTAAAAGAAAATGTTATTATTGGTAGACTGATACCAGCTGGTACTGGCCATCCAGATTCTCCTAAATTCAAAATGGTTGAGGAATTCATGAAAGAATTAAACGCGGAAAGAGGGGAGGAGTAAAAAGATGCTATAATTAGTTTGTTTATTAATTTATTAATCTAATTAAACAAATGAAAAGTCAAAAAGGTTTTGTTCTCCCACTCATAATCGCTATTGTTGCCATTTTAGCAATCGGTGGTGGAATATTTGTTTATCAAAATAAAAATGTTGAGGCACCTATTGTTCCTCAAATAATTGGTGGTGATACAGATGAACATGGCTGTCTTGGTCCGGCGGGATATTCTTGGTGTGCAGAAAAAAATAAGTGTCTGCGCGTCTGGGAAGAAAAATGTGTAGAATTAAATAATTAATGTCCACATCCGTAGAAAAAATTAAAGAAAGATTGAATATCGTGGATCTTTTGGGCACCTATATTAAATTGGAGAAAGCGGGGAAGAATATGAAAGCTTGTTGCCCATTTCACAATGAAAAAACCCCAAGTTTTTTTGTCTCACCAGAGCGGGATTCTTATTATTGTTTTGGTTGCGGAGCGAAAGGAGATATTTTTACCTTCGTGCAAGAGTTTGAAGGTTTGGATTTTTTTGGTGCTCTGAAAATGCTTGCCGAAAAAACGGGTATAACCTTGGAGCGGGGAAGTTTTGAGAAAAGAGATGATAAGGGAGCAATATTTAATTGTTTAGAAGCTACGACGCAGTTTTTTGAAGCAAATCTTTTAAAAGCAAAACCAGCTCAGGACTATTTAAGAAAAAGGGGACTTTCAGAAAAAACAATTAAGGATTGGCGGATCGGATATGTGGCGGACGATTGGCGAGCCCTTTATGAATATCTGAGCGCCCGAAAATTTAGTGATAATGAAATAGAACAAGCTGGATTAATAAAAAGAAATGAGCGTAGTTTTTATGATAGGTTTCGCGGGAGAATTATGTTTCCGATTCGCGATAGTGCTTCTAGAGTTGTTGGTTTTACTGGACGTATCTTACCAGAAAATGATTCGTCGAGAGCCGAGCAAACAAAGGAGGTGGCAAAATACTTGAATAGTCCGGAAACAGTGGTGTTTAATAAAAGTAGAATTTTATATGGTTTTGATTTAGCAAAATTAGCAATTAAAAAGTTTGATTATTCTGTAATTGTGGAAGGGCAAATGGATATAATAATGTGTCATCAAGCGGGTTTCCAAAATGTGGTGGCAACTTCTGGTACAGCTTTGACACCAGAACATTTAATTCTTTTACGCCGAATATCTAATAGAGTAATTATGGCTTTTGATGCAGATAAAGCTGGACTCGGTGCGGCCACTAAAG
>CAYUVX010000018.1:0-7418 GCA_964448325.1 uncultured Candidatus Saccharibacteria bacterium | reverse complement strand
ACCGTCTGGAGTAAATATTGATGTGAAGATGTTATAAAACAACTGCCCCTAACCCCTCCTTAACTAAGGAGGGGAAGAGAGCAGACAAAAAACCACTCTGTTATAGGAGTGGTTTTTTGCCGGGTAGGGAATTACATTAAGTTGACCATGGCGAACTTCAGTTTTAAATTTTCACCATGGTGAAAGTTTGGATGTTAATGTCATAAAGTTATTTAGCTTGACAAGCTGTAATACAATTTGTTACACTAGTTATATGAGAAATATAGTAAATATATCAATGCCGGCGGAGATGAAAAAGGAGGTGGATGCCTATGTTAAAGAGGGGCAGTATTCTTCTGTTAGTGAGTTCGTTAGGGATGCCATAAGAGGATGGAAGAGGTACAATCTCCTTCGTGGATTAAGAGAGTCACAGAAAGAATTTAGGGCTGGAAAAGTCAAAAAATTTACTTCTTTTAGGGATTTGCGATAATCCTATGGAAATATTTTACTCCACGAGATTTCTGAGGTCCTTTAAGAGATTGCCAAATGAAATCAAAGATAAATTAGAAGGAAAAGAGAGAATAATTGTTAAGGATATATTTTCTAAGTCCTTAAAGACTCATAAACTAAATGGTGCTTTTGAGGGTTATTATGCTTTTTCAATTGATTATAAAAATAGGGTTATATTTGAAATTAATGACAATAAGATTGTATTTTATGATGTCGGTGATCACGATATCTACTAGGGGAAATCTGCTTGCAATTTATTTTATAAAATGCTAGTCTTGTGGAACGTGTAATAAAACGCGTGCTCGTCCGGAGCTCTATGCGCCGGAGGGAAAAGGGGGATAGGAGTAAGAATTGATTTACTCATATCGCCATTCATTATTTTATATGAAATTTATTCTCGGTTTAAAAAAGAATATGACTCAGGTTTTTGATGACAAGGGCAATGTTGTGCCTGTTACTGTTTTGGAAGCTGGCCCCGTAGTCATTACTCAAATAAAAACAAAATTAACTGATGGTTATAATGCCATTCAGGTTGGTTTTGGTGTAAAGAAAGAAAAAAATATTAGCAAGGCTATCAAAGGTCATCTTAAGGACCTTGGTCATTTTAGATTTATTAAAGAATTTAGACTTAAAGATGAAAAAGATTTAGCTAATTTGAAGGTGGGAGATAAGATAGATTTAGCTAATTTTGCTGAAGGTGAGAAAATAACTGTTTCTTCTATTTCCAAAGGAAAAGGTTTCCAAGGCGTTATCAAGAGACATGGATTCAAAGGGCAGCCTAGAACTCACGGTCAAAAGCATTGTGAACGAGCCCCAGGTTCTATTTCTGGTGGTACTAGAGAGGGGGGTAGAGTTCCTAAAAATATGCGTATGGCCGGCCGTATGGGTTCTGATAAAGTTACTATTTCTGGTTTAAAGATTATTCAAATAGATCAAGCTACGAACGAGCTTTTAGTTCTTGGTGCTTTAGCTGGCCGAAGGAATACTTTAGTTGAAATTACGGCATAAACGAATATACGAATGAAGGAATATAACAAATCGATAAACAAATAAAAAAAGATGAAGAAGGCTACCACAAAAAAAATATTAAAGTCTAAAAAAGCTGATAAAACGGTTAAAACAAAAACTGCTGAAGCTAAGTCTATTGTTAGACAAGAGAAGATTTCTAGCCGTGAAAAGGAGGTAAAAAGTTTAGCCAATTTAGAGGCTCAGGTTTATGATCAAGACGGAAAGGAAGTGGAAACTATCAAATTGCCAGAGAATTTTTTTAATGTTACTTGGAATGCTGACTTGGTTCATCAGGTGGTGGTTTCCTTGATGTCTAATAAAAGGACAAACCTTGCTCATACCAAAACCCGAGGGGAAGTATCTGGTGGTGGTAAAAAGCCTTGGCAACAAAAGGGTTTAGGGCGCGCTCGTCATGGTTCTTCTCGTTCACCTATTTGGGTTGGCGGTGGTGTGACTCATGGTCCAAGAAAGGATAAAAATTATGCCAAGAAGATAAATAAAAAGATGAAGGCCAAAGCCCTCTTCACAATAATTTCCAAGAAGTTTAAGGATGGAGAAGTGTTTTTCTTGGATTCCTTGAAAGCCACAAGCTCCAAAACTAAGGATGCTATAAATACTTTAAAAAATATCAGTAAAATTAAAGGCGGGGAGCAAATTTTAAATAAGAGAGCAAACTCGGCTTATATTGCTGTTTTAAAGAAGGATACTAATTTAGATCGTGGTTTCAAGAATATCGGAAATGTTAAATTAGACGAATTTAGAAATATAAATCCTTTGGATATTATTAATTATAAATATTTGATTATTGATAATCCTGTTGAAGCCTTTAAATTTCTTGAGGCTAAAATGAAATAAACAAATAAAAACAATGAATGAACTTATAATTAAAAAACCAAGAATTACGGAAAAGTCAGGTATTCAGGCTGAGGCTTTGAATATTTACACTTTTGAAGTAACAGCTAGGGCTAATAAGAAAAATATTGCCAAAGCAATTTCCGAAATATACCATGTTGTACCAGTTAAGGTAAATATTACTGTTTTACCTGCTAAAAAAGTATTTACGAGAGGGAAAAAAGGCCGAAAGTCAGGTGTCAAAAAGGCGATTGTTTATCTAAAAAAGGAAGATAAAATAGAATTTGTATAATATTATGAAGCATTATAAACCAACCAGCCCAAGTAGGAGACATATGACCGGAATAGAATTCCGTAAGATTATTACTGCTACCGAACCTCAAAAGTCATTAACCAAAGGTGTCAAGAGACATGTGGGGCGAAACAATTATGGTCGCCTAACTACCAGACATAAAGGTGGTGGTCATAAAAGACTTTTCCGTGATGTGGATTTTCTATATAATAAAATTGATATTTCGGCCAAGATTGTATCCATTGAATATGATCCTAATAGGACGGCTTTTATTGGTTTGGCTCTGTATGCAGATGGTGAAAAAAGATATGTTGTTCTTCCACGAACAGTTAAAGTTGGGGATAGTTTTATTGTTTCCGAAAATGCTGAAATAAAAGTTGGAAACAGATTACCTTTAAAGAAAATTTCTGTTGGTACCTTTGTCTATAATGTGGAATTAAAACCAGGTAATGGTGGTAAACTTGGCCGGGCTGGCGGAACCTTTGTGCAGGTGGTGGCTAATGACGCCGGTTATACTCATATCAAACTTCCTTCAACTGAGGTTCGAAAGGTTGAGGATTCTTGTTTTGCCTGTATTGGTGAAGTATCCAATAATGAAAATAAACTTATAAATATTGGAAAGGCTGGCCGAAGTCGCTGGATGGGAATCAGGCCAACCGTTCGTGGTACCGCTCAGAACCCTTGTGATCACCCATACGGTGGAGGAGAGCAAAGGCAAGGTCGTGGTTTGAGATTCGCCAAAACCCGTTGGGGTAAGCACGTTGGTAAGGGACAAAAGTCTAGAAAGCCAAAGAAATACTCTAATCGGCTTATCGTTTCTCGAAGGAAGGTAGGAAAGAGTAAATCGAAATAAATTGACTTTCAGTGAAATTTTGTTAGTATAAGCCTTCAACTTAAATATAAAATAATGGCACGATCAATCAAAAAAGGTCCATATGTTGATGAAAAACTTCTAAAAAAAATAGAAGGTAAAAAGCCCATTGAGACTGGTGTTATAAAAACCTGGTCTAGACGAGCGCAGATTGCTCCAGAGATGGTAGGTTTTAACTTTGGCGTTCATAATGGCCGTGAGCATATAGAAGTCTTGGTTACCGAAGATATGGTGGGGCACAGATTAGGTGAATTTTCTCATACTAAGAAATTCCACCGTCATGGAGGAAAAATGCAGAAAGATATTGATATCAAGCAAAAAGAAGCCGAGATAACGGCAGCCAAGTCGGCCAAGTCGGCAGTGGAAGCAAAGAAATAAAATATAATGAATATTACTGCAAAATTAAATGATTATAGACAGTCACCAAGAAAGGTTAGGTTAGTAGCCGGACTTATTCGCGGTAAGAAGGTAGAAGAGGCCATTGATATTTTGACAGTTACAGTTAAAAGAGCTTCCGATCCGATAATTGCTTTACTCAAGTCTGCTATTGCTAATGCTAAGAATAATTTTAGTTTGACCGCAGAGGATTTATTTGTTAAGTCTTTAACTGTAGATAATGGAGCTATTCTTTATCGTAGAATGCCCCGAGCCCGTGGCGTAGCTTATCCAATCAGAAAGAGAGTCAGTAATGTCAATCTGGTTTTAGGAGTTAAAGAGAAAGCAGAAGTTGCTAAAATTAAAAAATAATATAATGTCACATTCCGTACACCCATATTCACATAGATTAGGTATAATCAGAGATTGGAAATCTCGATGGTTTTCTTCGAATAAAGAATTTCGAGAAGCTTTGAAAGCCGATATATTACTGAGAGAGTTTTTGGAAAAGAAAATGCGTGGTCTTTATGTTTCTTCCATTGAAATGGAAAGAAATCAAAAGTCATTTAGAATTATTATAAAAACTTCTAGACCGGGTATTATCATTGGCCGTAGTGGTGAAGGCTCAGTAAAATTACGAAATGATATTTTAAAATTTGTTCTCAAGCAAAAGCTGGATATTTCTAATGATTTTAAGCTTGATATTGAAGAAATAAAATCACCGGAGTCAAATGCAGCCATTGTTGCCTATATGATTGCTGAAGGTTTGGAAAAAAGAATGCCTTTTAGGAGAGTAATGAAACAAACTTTAGAAAAAGTAATGGCCAATCGTGATGTGCAGGGAGTCAGAATTTATTTGGGAGGCCGATTGGGCGGAGCGGAAATGGCAAGAACAGAGGATCTTAAGAAAGGAAGGATTCCACTTCAAACTTTGCGAGCAGATATAGATTATGCTCAGGAAAAAGCCCATATGACTTATGGTGATATTGGTATCAAGGTTTGGATATATAAGGGGGAGATTTTTGCCCGCCCGACCGGGTCATACGGGCAGGCCAAGGGAGATGGTGTAGTACCGTCTATAATTGGATAATGATTTAAATTTAAAATTATGCTTACGCCAAAAAAAGTAAAATATAGAAAATGGCAGACAGGCCGAGAAAACCAAAAGAAAATTGGTAATGCTACTCGTGGTACTTTGGTATCGTTTGGCTCCTTTGGTTTGAAAGCACTTTCGGCTGGGCGTATTCGCTCTCCAGAGATAGAAGCTGCTAGAAAGACAATTTCACATGCTTTAGGTAAAACGGGTAAGCTTTGGACTAGAATTTTCCCTGATAGGCCATATACACAAAAACCAGCCGAGGTGAAGATGGGCAAGGGTAAGGGTGATTTGCAGGGCTATGAATCTGTTATCAGACCAGGCCGTGTTTTATTTGAAGTTGATGGTATACCTGAAATAGCAGCCAGAGAGGCTTTAAGAAAAGGAGGAACAAAAATTAGACTCGATACTAAAATTGTTAGTCGTGAAATAGTATAATAATATGAATGATTTAATCAAAAAAACAGAAGCAGAATTAAAACAAAGCTTAAAGGAAAAGCAGGAAGCTTTACGTGTTTTTAGATTTGCTATGTCTGGTGGAAAAATTAAGAATTTGAAGGAAGGACAAAATTTAAAAAAAGAAATTGCCCAGATAATGACAGTTTTAAATAATCCAGTAATAAAATAGGAAAAATGACAGATAAAATAATTAAAAAAGAAGAAGGTAAGAAGAAAGTATTTTCTGGAAAAATAGTTTCCACTAAAATGAAAGATACTGCAATTGTCTTGATTGAGAGATTTACCAAGCATCCAAAGTATGGAAAGTTTCTAAAGAGACAGAAAAAGTTTAAGGCTCATGATGCTGGGAATAAACATCAAATAGGGGAAATTGTAGAAATTGTAGAAACCAAACCGATTTCCAAAGATAAAAGATTTGTGATCAAAGAAAAATAATTCATTGCCTTCACTATAAATAATTAAAATTTCATGATACAAGATAAAACAATTGTAACCATAGCCGATAATACTGGAGCCAAAATAGGCCGAATTTTTAAGGTGCTTGGCTCATCAAAGAAATTTATTGCCCAGATAGGTGATATCGTTATGTTGTCTGTACAAAAGGCAGAGCCAAGAAAAAGCGTAAAAAAGAAGGATGTACTTTATGCTGTAGTGGTCAGGCAGAGGGCGCCCTATAGAAGGAAGGACGGTTCTTATATCAGATTTGATGAGAATGCTGTGGTAATTGTTGATAAAGTAAAGAGGGAGCCTTTAGCCGGAAGAGTTTTTGGTCCGATACCGAGAGAGATAGCTGAAAAAGGTTTTCAGGGTATTGCTTCAAAAGCACCGGAGATAGTATAAATAGGTTTTAGGTGTAAGTTGTCAGGTATCAGGTTAAAAAAAGAAAAATGAAAATAAAAAAGAATGATAATGTAATAGTGATAGCCGGTAAGGATAAAGGTAAAAATGCCAAGGTGTTAAAATCCTTACCTAAGGATAATATGGTTGTAATTGAGGGCGTGAATATAAAGAAAAAACACCAGCGAGCAACTAAATCAAATTCCAAAGGACAGATCATAGAAAAGGCAATGCCTATTCATGTTTCCAATGTTATGCTAATGGAAGGAAAGAAAGGTGTTCGTATAGGCAAGAAGCTAATCGGTGAAAAGAATGTTCGTATCAGCCGAAAGACAGGAAAAGAAATATAATATACGAAAATTTGCTACAAATGATACGAATTTAATTAACGAATAACATATGACAAAAATTTTAAATACAAAAGAAAAGCAAGGGAAAGCATTTGAGAATTTGAAGGATACTTTGAATTATAAAAATGCTATGCAGGCGCCAAAGTTTACCAAGGTGGTTATAAATGTTGGTATTGGTTCCCTAAAGGATAAAAAGAAAATTGAAATTATTCAGGATCGTCTGACCAAGATTTCCGGACAGAAACCGTCTCTAAGAGGCTCCAAGAAAAGTATTGCTGCCTTTAAAGTACGAGAAGGGGATCCAGTTGGTTTGGCTGTTACCCTAAGAGGAATAAGAATGTTTGATTTCATTGATAAATTAATTTTGGTAGCTTTCCCTCGAACCAAGGACTTTAGAGGTTTATCTAAAAGAGGAATTGATGAGATGGGTAATTATTCTATTGGTATCAAGGAAAATACTATTTTTCCAGAAACTGCTGATGAGGACTTGAAAGATGTTTTTGGTATGACTATTACTATTGGGACTACTGCTTCAAATAAAAAAGAGGCTTTTGCTTTTCTTTCATATATTGGTTTCCCTTTCAAAAAAGAGGAAGTTGAAACTAAGAGAAAATAGACCACCCCCGCCTCAGAAGGCGACCCCTCCTAAGAAAGGCGGGGTTGTTTTGTAAATTCTGCATTTCGTAAATATTTTATGTTATTATTCTAATATGACTGTACATGTAAATAATCTGAATCAATTACTTAACGCTCGGAGGGACTTAAGAAATAAAGCTACAGATGAGGAAG
>CAYUVX010000017.1:0-7419 GCA_964448325.1 uncultured Candidatus Saccharibacteria bacterium | reverse complement strand
CAGTTGTCACTCCACACCGCAGCGCATCCAAGGCCCCGGCCAAACTTCCCCAGTATACTATCTCGGGATCAAGTTGAGCTTCCCAACGGAATAAAGTGGTATAAAATATGCCTTCAAAATCTACTTCATCCATCAACCCCTTAAAAACATTCTCTGCTAGATGTGTATGACAATTGACAAAACCAGGAAGGATAAGACATTCTTGACAATTTATAATTCGATCTGCTGTAAAATCTCGAGGTTCTTCCTTAGAGACAAGCAGAATCCGTGTATCCTTAATTCCTAGATAACCCTTGGGAATACATCGCGAAAAAGCGTCAAAGGGGTAAATCGTCCCTCCTGATAGAAGTATTTTCATTCGCCTTCACCAATTCTTTTATGGTAGCTAATGGCCTCTGCGGGGCACATAGAAATACAAAGACCACACCCCTCACATATAGAAGAGTAAATTGAAAAATGCTCTTTGTGTACCTCCACTGCACCATAAGGGCAAATCCGTTGACAAAGTTCACACCGCGTGCAGACCTCCTGGTCAATAAAAGCAACCTTGTTAAGTAGCTTCACTGGTCGTTTCTCGTATTCTCGACGTTCTCCTATCGACTTGGGAAAATCAATCTGTGATAATGCCTGTCCTCGCAACTCTCCAAGAGAGGAAAGCCCTTCATCTTGCATAAATTGGATTATCTGTTTATTTATTTTTGAAATAATCTCTGCCCCCTCGACTATTATTGCAGTACAAATACCTACCGCTGCTGCTCCGCAAGAGATCATTTCAAGTGCGTCAATGCCCGACATTATCCCACCTGTCCCAATAATAGGAAGCTTTACATAGTGTGCCAATTGGGCCACATGATATAAAGCTAAAGGCTTAATTGCCTCACCCGATATCCGGCCAAATCCTTGTTCTAACAACCCGGGAAGCCCTGTCTTTAGATTGAGATGCAGACCAGCTTTTACCGCATCAATTGCTGAAATAGCATCCGCTCCCGCTTCACGAATAGCTTTCCCAAACTCCACCATATCATATACATTATGACTAAGTTTAACAGAGACTGGAACATCTACAGTCTTTTTTACTCGACGAATCGCCTCTATCATTGGCGCCGGATTGTCATATGGAGTAAATATTGAAAGCTCGATCATATCTGCACCGGCTTTAACAACTGGTTCAGCTAACTTTTCGACGTCCTCAGGCGTCATTCCGATACTTGCGATGATAGGAATATCCAATTGGCTTAACCGCGGTAATTCCTCATCTTGCCATTGTCTAAAAGTAATCGTGGAACAACGTTCTGTATTAAGGAAATAACCATTCCTTCGGTATAGGCATGGTTGCGGATTAATTGAAGGATTAAGAAGAATGGTCTTTGTAATAACAGCCCCTATTCCAGCAGTTTCCAAACGCCTAATAGAATTAAAATCCCTCGTCATTAGCCCCGAAGCTGCTATAAGAGGACTCCTTAGTATGAAACTCAAAAATTGCGTCTCAATTTTTGTCATATATTATTTCTCCTTTTTATAGACTTCTCTCCCAAAAGCTATAACGCTCTTTATATCATGTGAACTAGCCCGATGCACAATTGCTGAATAAATATTGTGTATATAACGAAGATTAATGGTTTTATTGTCTAAAACAATAAAACTCGCCACTTTTCCCTCTTCTATAGAACCAAACCGGTCATCAATACCAAGGGCTCGAGCTCCTCCTAATGTCGCCATTGACAAAACGGTTTTCGCATTAATTGCCCCTGGAACTCGACTCTGCCCCCGTAATAGGCGGGAAAAATAATCCATCTCTCGAAACATATTAGGACTAGAGAACATAAAATTATCTGTACCTAAGCTTAAAGAAATGCCGGCCTGGAATAGATCGCAAAGCGGTGGTATTCCATCACCCAAAATACAATTTGTACGAGGACAACACACCACGGGGATTTTCTCTTTGGCAACGCAGTTAATGTCAAACTTATCTGCGTTTGTCATATGGATCAGAAGATCAGGAGAAAATTTTAGAATTCGGCTAACTTCGGATTCTCCCCATTGTTTTCGAGAGAACTGTTGTGCAGCTTCTGTTTCAGCAATATGAACGGCTAATTTCTTTGATCCAGCATCGTCCAAAATTTGCCGGATAGTGGCCAGTTGACGATCATTAAGGCGTGTAATATCACCCAATCCTATTCCATTTGAAACTTTAATAATCTTCTCGATTTCACTTATGTAATTATCCCAATCTTCGGGCTCAGTAGTCGGCTCGGAGAAGATTACCCCTTCTATTGGTAGTTGGCCTATGGCCTCCTTCAGGTATTTGCTTCCCTGAACACCCCCTTCTCGAAAGTCTGCAAAAGCACATATTCCCAATGACAACATTTCTTGAATAGCATGTGTTAATAGTTGGACAAGTACCTCCGGTTTTAGACCTTGTAAATAACGGTATTTCACGCTGTTGGGAGGACTAACGGCTTCTTCAACTGGAAGACCGACAGCAAGATCTTTAGCACCGACATCCCCGATGTGAGTATGCGCATTGACAAAAGCCGGAAAGATAATTGCACCCTCCATATCGACACCTTTGGAAGGGGAGCCGACTCCTATTTGTTTTATATATCCTTCCTCTATTACTATGTATGCTTTCTCCACTATCTCAAGTTTCGTGCCAGCTAAAATACAGGTATTTTTATATATCATCTGGTCCATCTCCGCCTTCCTATTTCAAATGTGAACAAAGTTGTGTTATAAGGAGCGAAAATTCTTCAGTGAAGTATGCGATTATTTCTTCCCCAAACTCCGCACTAGCCTTCCGGGCTTCCCCTATTACTCCACTAAGAGAAATTTCCTCCGTCTTCCACGGTACGTGTAAATGTAGTAACTGTTCATCTTGCCATTGACTCCTGGTGGTATCGAAGGAAGGTATGGCTTCATGTGTTACTAATTCCGGGTGCAATGTTAGCATTAGGGATGTCTCACAACAACCAGCATGCATGTCCATCCCTGCTTGATGTTTTCGGAAAGCTTGACTCTGTCCTAAATCGTAGTAGTAAACGATAGTATCAGTTTCCCAGCGAATATCCCTTACTACAGCCTCAAGAGATTTATTGCCACCGTGACCGTTAACTATGAGTATTCGTTTAATTCCATGGCAAGCAATTGAAAATACAATATCCTTGACCAGGTTTTCGAAGGTAGATCTCCGTAAAGAAAGCGTGCCTGGGAAGCTCAAATGCTCGTGGCTACAACTAAAACAAAGCGCAGGCAAAACAAACAATTTAGGACTTTTGGGGTTCTCTTCAAGTTTAGTAATAGCTCGCTCTAAGAGTCCCTCCACGATCAGCACATCTGTAGATACGGGAAGATGCGGGCCGTGCTGTTCAGTAGACCCACAGGGTATAACCACAAGATCAGCGTCTTTAAGCTTTGTACCTATAACAGGTGAAGGGAGTTTAAGAAATGATCCCGAATTCTTTTGCATATAATCTTTCATTTTTACTTCCTTTATTTTCGATAATATTATTTTATTGCCCCAAGGGTCAAACCACTAACATAATACCGTTGTAAGGATACACAAAGTATCATTACCGGAATAATGGCAATAAGGCATATCGCGGCTAAAACATTCCACTGCACAGCAAGTTGACCAGCGCCACTCATTATTCCTATAGGAAGTGTGGCTGTTTCGGGACTAGTCAACGTTAAAGCACCTAGAAAATCATTCCAAGTAAAGATAAAGGAAAACAAAGTTACTGTTACTAGTCCTGGCTTGCACAGTGGGAGAGCGATTCTCCAGAAGGCTCCTATAGGCGAACAGCCATCAATAAGCGCCATATCTTCTATATCAACGGGGATGCTTTCAAAGAAACCAGACATAATCCAGGCAGTAAATGTCGCATTAAACACCGCCGTATACAATATTACTGCTAATTGAGTCCCAAACAATCCAATGCTTTGCATAAAAACTCGAACTGGAAGAACAATAACAATTGGTGGGATAACTCGGGTGAGTAGAATTCCGTTCCACATCATACGTTTACCCCAAAATTGGGCTCGAGCAAGGCAATAGCCGGCGGGTACGCCAAGAGCAAGAGATAAAATGGTCCCCCCTATGCTTATTATGAGGCTATTTATTGTCCATCGTAATATAGGTCTAGTATTGAAGGCGATTTTAAAACCCATCAAAGTTGGTTTAAATATCCACTTCGGTGGTAAATCAAAGATATCAAAAAAATTTTTGAACGCCATACTAGCTACCCAATAAATAGGAATAAGAAAAAAAGAAAGAATTATTAAGATAAAAAAAATCCAAAAAACCTTTGACATAATTCTTTTTACTGTATAAACTTGAAGTTCTTTCATTTTAAAATTTCTCCTACTAATTCCTTAAAGGAAAGTTTCTATTTATATACATATGCTTATTAATAAAGTTTTCACATTTCATATTTTTTGGAATAAAGAATGTAAATAAGTATTCCACCGAGAATTAATCCAATCAATGAGATAACATTAGATATTGCTGCAGCATAACCCATCCGCAATTGTTGAATACCTACATCGTAAACACGTAAATTCATAACGGTCGTTGCTGTACCTGGTCCCCCCCGGTAATAGCCCAAATAGTATCGAAAGCTTTCATTCCATCTATCACACGTAGCATTGCGATTAAGATAATTATGGGTCGCATTAGTGGTATAGTAATATACTTAAATGACTGCCAGATAGAAGCTCCATCCACCCGCCCCGCTTCATAAATTTCAAGTGGTAAGCTCTTTAAAGCAGCCAGTATAAGGAGCACTACTATTGGTGTCCATTGCCAAATTTCAACAATAACGAGAGCAAAAAGTGCAGTAGATGGGTTTAGTGTTGGCGCGCTGTTAGTAGCACCTAAACAATTAAGATAATATGGAATAGCCCCCATATCAGGGTTATAAAGGGTTTTCCAAGCCATTCCAACCGCCATGGGCGTTAAACTCGTAGGGATGATAATTAAACTTCTAAGGAGACCCATACTCTTGCTTTCCTTATTCAGCGCTAGGGCTATTGCAAAACCTAGTACGAGCTCAATAAGCATCGCTAAAGTAATAAAGATGAAGGTATTTTTAACGGAAACAAAGAATTGTACATCCTTAAAAAACATATAGGCATAGTTTCCAAAACCAACAAACGATTTCGTGGGGCTCCCCAGGCTGTAATTGAAAAAACTAATATAAACCTGATAAGTTAGTGGGTATATGAAGAAGACGAATAAATAAACGACCAACGGGACAATTAACAAAAGTAACGAACTTTTCTTTTTAAAAAAATTTTTATTTAATTTTCTCAACGTCATAATAATAGGCTCGAGGCAACCCTAAACGGCTGCCGCGAGCCTATACCCTCCATTTGTTTACTTCTCGTAGATGGCCTTGATTTCGCTTGTAGCTTTGGTCAATGCCTCCTCTGGTGTCAATTCATGAGCTATTGCCATATTTGCATAGAGGCCAAGTATGGACTCAATCTGAGCGTACTCTGGAACCGGAGGACGGAAACTAAAGTCACCATATATAAACTCTATCAACATTGTATCCTTTAACCATGGATTTTTCTCGTTTAGTTCGGGGTCAATGAGAGTTGAAAGACGAATAGGCATGCCGGTATCTCCAGGCGAACCATATTCCTGCCAGGAAGTTAACATCCATGCCTTTTGATTCTCTGGACTAGTGATAAACTTGATGAACCCCCACGCAGCTTCCTGTCTATCTTCAGAAATATCAGCATTAATGCCAATTCCCCAACCACCATAGCCGTAAGAAGTTTTTACACCCGGTATGCTTGGATGAGCTGCCATGGCGGTTTTTCCAATTATCTTGGAGAAATCCGGAAGTTCGTAGCCAGGTCGTGAAATACTCCAAGTAATTTGCATTAGGGTTTTCCCCATCCTATAAGCTGTCTCACGACCATCCCACCAATAAGCTGCTGCTCCAGGAGGAGCCCACTCGTCAAAGATTCTTACAAAAAATTTAAGGGCAGCAAGGCCCTCGGGACTATCAAGAGTTACATTACCTTTTTCATCAAAGATACGAGCATTGAAACATTTTAGGTAGGTCATAAACTCTTGGGCACAGCAAACCCCACGAGCACCACCAGCTACTAGCCCGTAAAAGTCTTCTTTGGGACGAGTAAAAAAGGTAGCAACATCAGCCATTTGTTCCATCGTCTTAGGAAATTGTAACTCATAGCCGTACTTTTCTTTAAAAGCTGCTTTTTCCTTAGGATCATCTAATAGGTCCTTACGATAGACAAGGCTGAGTGAATAACCGCTCATTGGAAATGCGATTAATTTGTCCTTCCAAGTAAATATCTCAAATCCAACCGGCATTATGTCGGGGACATTAATCTCCAAATAATCCCGCTTAATAAAGGGGGTTAGATCAACTGTCCACTCTTTTTCCTCAAATTCACCGGTCCAAACTGTATCTACTGTAGCTAAATCGTATTGTATTGTATTCGTTGTGTAATCTTGCGTAATTTTTTGCCGGTGTTCCGAGTATCCTAGAATATCAACCTTTACCTCGATCCCAGTTTCCTCCTTAAACTGCTTAGCCATCACTTTGAGGTAGTTAGCAAACTGATCAGCCTCACAAGCCACTGACAACGTCATATTTTTTTGCGCCATTCCCAACAAGGCTATGCCACCTACCATAAGGCCTCCAACAACCAAAAATACAATTACTCTTCTCCACAATTTCATTTATATCACTCCTTCCTTTTAAATTTATTTCTAACACATCACTTAGGAGCTCTCGCCCCGACCACCACTTTTCTTCCTTCCGATAACTACCACCTCCTTATTGGCAAAGTTTCCTTTCTTCCTAAGTAAAAGCCATCTCAGGATCATTGATAACCAATTAACTAATAATAAGTCCTGATTTGACTTTACACGGGCCTCGTTTGATCAATTCTGCCTACATACCTTAGAACATATTTTATTAATATATTGTTTTCCTCTCTCATTATTATTTAGATAGCATTCTATCTGTAGGTTTGTATAAAAAAAGACAGCTTCTGTCGAAATCATTCCAGACTTACTTATGAAGTATATCTCCAACTATCAGATGTTGGCTCTAAGCCTAATTTTTCTAAAGAATAAATTGCCCCCTATGAACTCTCCTTGTGGGGAAATAGTAAGTTCCAGCAAGTTCTGTAAAATACTTCCTTATAGTAGCTTCTGCTACTTACAAAATGCTTGTGAACTATTTCGTTGAGGAGTTCCCCTCGGTTTTTAGAATCTCTAATATCTTCGTGAAATGATTATGTTTGCTCACATGCTCTCCCATATAAAATTTATATTGCTCATTATTGATTGTATTATATTCATTTTATACTCAAAGTAGAAGAATGTCAATGAACCGAAAAAGAAAGGTCTGTGTCAACTCTTTGGGGGTAGTTTTC
>CAYUVX010000016.1:0-7604 GCA_964448325.1 uncultured Candidatus Saccharibacteria bacterium | reverse complement strand
CAAAGTGGTAATGCTAATACAGCAGATTTCACTGTGAATCTGACGGTGTCGGATATTGTTTCGCAGAACAAGGTAGAGCTTATTGGAACAAACGGTACAACGGTTGAAGCTACATATGAAACTATTCAGGAATGTGCCAATACCGTAACTGCGGGGAAAACTTGTCTGGTTTATCCTGGTGTTTATAGAGAGAGTGTTGAGATGAAAAATTCTGGAACAGCTAGTAAGCCGATTATTTTTAAATCAAAAGAATTGCATGAAGCTGTTATTGATGGTAGTGAACCGATTAGTGGTTGGATAAGATGTGAAAGTAAGGCTCAATGTTTAGGTAATGAGAATTGGCGGAATATTTGGTATACCAATGCCCCAGTCGGTTTTTCCTTTAGGTCTTCACTTTTTAGGGATGATGAGTTTATCTTTGTTTCGCAATATCCTAATCCAATTGACTTTAGGAACTATGAAGAACTGTCTACTTTTATTTCTATTCCGCAAGAGAATGTTATTTCTGGTGCTGGTAATACCTCAATTATTGATGCTGTAACTTTCTGTCCAAGGCCAGGTGATGAAACTTGTGATTCTCATTATTTTGATGACGCCAGAATATTATTATGGAAACGCCCAAACGTTATTGATCCATTTGCCATATTAAGTTATGAGCCTCAAAATCATAAGATAATTTTTGAGCAGGTTATTCCTACAGATATTTATCGTGACAAAGATAATAAATATGCAATTTATAATGTTAAGGGTTCAAGAATGTTGGATGTTGAAAATGAATTGTATTTTGACGAGACAGCTAATAGGATATATGTGTTTTCAGACTCCTTTGATAATATAACAGCTTCTGCAAGAGGGTATGGGATTTATCTAAAGCAAAAGAGCTATCTAACATTTTTAGGTTTTAAAGTACAAAATATGACAGGCTCTGCTAGTGGAGCGCCGATTGGTATTGGTAGTGATAGCGGAGCGGATCCCTTGATGTTTGGTATTGTTGTTGAAAACAGTGAATTTGCTACTTTTAAAAATATTGATAAGGGATACGGAGGAGTATTTTTAAGAGTATGTAACAATTGTTTTATCAGGAATAATATTTTTAGAAATTATCTAAGCACTTATGCTTGTTTTGTTGATGGTGGTAATAATGTGGAGGTCTCTGAAAATGAGGCATCTGGTACTGGTGCTTATACAACATACAATGCTAGGAATGTTAGGATCGTTAATAATAAATTTTCGGGCGTCGGTAGTGTGCATTCAAATGCTGTGACTGCATATAAGAATTCAGAAAATATTTTGATTGCTAATAATGTGATTCGTGATGCTACGAGAATTGCTTTTGGAGGGTCTAACAGTCCAGATGATGAAGTGACCAGAAATGTCGCAATAATCAATAATGTCTTTGATGCGAACGATGTTAACAATTATCTTATTGATCAAAACGGTTATGTGGGGGGATTTGTAGTAGTGGCTAATAATCTTTTTCTGCGTTCATACAATAATGCGGCAATTACTCTTTCTTCATATCGTGATCATATGACTTATGTTCAGAAAAATAATATTATTGATGGTGGGGGAGATAATACTAGAAGCCACAATATTTATACAGGTCTATTAGGAAATCAGAAACCAAGTTATGGTTGGTATTTTCAGGAAGGAGAATTTCTGGAAGAAGATTTATCAAAATTATTTGTCAATTATAATGATGGTGATTATCGATTAGCGGAAGGTTCTCCAGCTATTGATGCCGGTATTGATATGCGCAATGATCTTAATAGGCTTGGAATAATAGATATGTTTCCAGAATATGATTTCAATAAGGATATTGCTGGACGTCAAAGAGTTGGAACATGGGATATAGGTCCTTATGAAAGCGTTCCACCTGATCCACCAACAGCCCCAACCAATCTGAGATCAACAGGGCAGACTGATACTACAATTACTCTAGTATGGGATGACAATGCTGATAACGAGTTTGGATTTAAGATAAATAGAAGCTTGGATGGAGTAAATTATACTGAAATTGGTAGTGTCAGATCAAATACGTCAGCCTATACAGATACTGAACTGATTTCCTCTACAAATTATTATTACAAAGTTATTGCTCATAATCCTGGTGGAACTGGTGACTCAAATATCTTTCAAATAATGACAGCTAGGGATTTATTTCCACCGCAAGTATCTGCCGTGTCTGTTTTGAGTTCTAATCAGGTAAGAATTGAATTTAATGAAAATGTAAATGAAATAAGTGCAGAGACAATATCAAATTATAGTATTAATAATGGTATAAATCTTATTTCAGCCACCCTATCTGGCCGGTCTGTTACCTTGATTACAAGTGCTCTAACTGAAGATATTGTATATGGTCTTATTTTGAATAATATTAGAGACTTAGCTGGAAATATTATTCTTGAATATACAAGAGATATTATTTATAAGGCTTTACCTGCCGGTTTGGTTGTCAGGTATAAATTTGATGAGGGTGAAGGAATAGTAACTGCTGATGAAACAGGAAATACCAATGGAGAAATACATGGTGCTACTTGGACTGACGGGAGAAATGGTAAGGCGCTATCTTTTAGTGGCGATGATTATGTGGACTTGGGTACTTATAATCCTTCAGTGGGAGATATGACTATTTCAGCTTGGGTTAATTGGAGAGGTGATAATAGCGATAGCCAAATGATTGTTTCTAAAAGAGATAGTTGGTCTGCTTCAAAGATGACTTGGCAATTTGGTAGGGATAATACCAATACTTCTCCAAGAAGATATTTATCGCTTTCTCAAGCTGGAGATCTAGGAGCTTTTGAAACTGATTTTCCTAGACTGAATGATTGGCTACACTTGGCTGTAAGAAAGTCTGGTAATGTTATTACTTTGTTTATTGATGGTCTTTCTGTTTCGGGAGATACAATGAATTTTGGTTCTGATGATTTAGCAAGGTTGGTCATTGGCGCAGAATCAGTAGAAGCTGAGGAGGGTTACAACGGTCTTATTGATGATTTAATGATCTTTAATAGGGCTTTAACTAATCCCGAAATATCTGATCTGTCTGAGTCTATTGCTCCAGTACCCTGCACCTCCTATACCTATACCCCTTGGTCTGTCTGTACCCCGGCAGGTACTCAAAGTCGTATCATATTAACACGGACACCTACTAGTTGTGCTGGTGGAGTTGAACCAATCCTCACCCAATCCTGTACTCCAACTGCAGATACCAATCCTCCTGTTCTTACATTATTCTCACCAATCGGTACTTTACCAAGAGATACTACTGAAACACCAATCTCACTTTATACAGATGAAGCCTCTAATTGTCGTTATAGTCGAGTTGCTGGCACTTCCTATAGCTTAATGACCAGTAATTTTACTACTACTGGCGCTACCACTCACACTACTAATATCACCGGACTCTCTAATGGCAATACTGTTCCGATTCATGTCCGTTGTGAAGATCAAAGTGGTAATGCTAATACAGCAGATTTCACTGTGAATCTGACGGTGTCGGATACGAACAGCCCTCCAGTTCTTTCATCAATTGGAGATAAAATAATAGCGGAGAATTCTTTGCTTTCCTTCGTTATTAGGGCCACGGATACGGATAGTCCAAGCTTAACTTATTCAGTGACAAATTTACCTACTGGAGCTATTTTTACACCAGCCACTCAAATCTTTAGCTTTACGCCGAATTATAATCAAGCAGGTATTTATCCTATTACTTTCTTAGTTACTGACGGAGCAAGTTCTGATTCGGAGACGATTACTATAACTGTATCTAATACAAATAGGTCACCTGTTGCTAATGCTGGTACTAATCAGGCTATTGTTTTACCCTCTACTGCCTCTCTTTCAGCTAGTGCTTCTTACGATCCGGATGAAGATATCTTAGCTTATACTTGGTCAAAAGTTTCTGGCCCAGGACCAGTTACCTTTGTGAATAATGGTTCTGCTTCCATTGCCTCCTTTAATAATATTGGAACGTATGTTTTGCGAATCACAGTTTCTGATGGATCTTTGTCTTCTATGGATCAAGTTACTGTGGCTGTTAATCAGAGCCTACCTCTAGATGGTGATAATGATGGCGTGGCTGATAATATTGACCTTTGTCCACGTACGCCGTTAGCCCTCTCTTCATTTGTTAATGCTAGAGGTTGTCCAAAACCAAGGGCAAGTAAGTTTGTTATTAGCCCTGATCTTCAGACTGTGGATATTACTAATCTTTCTTCTTTGGATATTTCAAGTGATTACGGTAAAGTATCATTCTCAGGGTCCATTTATTCATTGGTTCATGATATCGGTACACATGCAGAACAAATTGATTTGGATTCAAACTTGATAATTGAAAATGGAACATTTGAGCTTATCTCAGAAAATATTCCAGAATTGAACAAACCAGCTACTATTACTCTTTATAATTTAAACATCTCTAATCCTGCCATATTTAAGGATGGTGCCCTTTGTGATCAATGTACCGTTGTCTCTTATCTTAATGGAACTCTAATTTTCCATGTTCCCGGTTTCTCTAGATATACTATATTCGAAACTAATCCGGTTGCCTGTGCCATCTTTACTTATTCAGATTGGTCTTCTTGTTCCGGTAATACACAAACAAGAACTATTACATCCTCCTTACCAGAAAATTGTTTAGGCGGTAGCCCTATCCTTTCTCAAAGCTGTACTCCACCAAGAACAAGTGGAAGTTCTGGAGGAGGCCGGATTACCCCTTCTCCTGCTCCCCAAACAACTTCTAATAGCACATTGTGTCAATTTATTAATCTTCTGATTAGTATTGGCGCCATTGATCAAGCAAAAGCCCCTATTGCTCAGACTGTCTTTGGCTGCCCTGCTATTCCTAATCTTTTCAGTTATATTGCTCCCACGACCATCATAGTTCCACAATCATCTATTCTTACTATTAATTTATATCCAGGGATTAGATCAGAGCAGGTTAAAATTTTGAAAAACTTTTTGAACAAATATGGCTACCTTGTTGGTGACAGTGGAACAGATTATTATGGGCCATTAACCACAGAGGCAGTGCAAAAGTTTCAGAAAGCAAAGAATATTATTTCATTTGGCGCTCCGGAAACTACTGGTTATGGGGCGGTGGGACCGCAAACAAGGACAATAATCAATAGTCTTCTAAAATAGGGGACTGGTTAATCACGATATGATATAATCTCTTTATGCCAGATAATAAGATTATTATTTTTTCTGATGGCGCTTCAAAGGGCAATCCTGGTCCGGGAGCTTTTGGGTCTATAATAATCCTTCCGGAAAATAAAGTAATAGAGCTTGGTGATTTTGAAAAACATACTACAAATAATAGGATGGAATTAAGTGCGGCCATTAGTGCTTTGGCCAAAATACAAAAAAGAAAGGAGGATATTATTATTTATACTGATTCCAAATATCTCATTCATGGTATGAATAGTTGGACCCTAATTTGGCAAAAAAATAATTGGCAAACCAAAGCTAAAACAGAAGTATTGAACAGAGATTTATGGGAAAAGCTTTGCAAATTAACGGAGAATAAATCAATCAAATGGAATTATGTGGGAGGGCATATGGGTATTATAGGTAATGAAAGATGTGATGAAATTGCCTCCACTTTAGCAAGTGGAGAAAAAATTAAATTATACCAAGGTTCTTTAGAAAAATATGGTTTGAATATATTAGATCTCGTGCAGACTGAAGTAAGAAAAAAAGAAAAAAGTAATAAAAACGTTCCTGCTTATAGCTACCTTAGTTTGGTGGATGATATATTAAAGAAAGATAAGAATTGGGCCGAGTGTGAAAAACGAGTAAAAGGGAAAAAGGGAGCAAAATATCAAAAGGCTATTTCCGAGTCTCATGAAAAAGAAATTCTGAGAAAATGGAATCAGGATGAGTAATCCGACATTTTATACTTTAATTTCTGGTTTTACCCTTGGTATTTTTTTAAGCTCATTTTTTAAAATGGGTTTTTCTTTTTTTCTGTTCTTGTTATTACTAGGTTCTCTAATATTTATCTTCGCCTGCCTGCGTAAACAAAATCAGCAGATTATTTTTATTGCTTTATTTATTTTTTCCTTTTCACTGGGAATTTTACGTTATGAAATAAAAAATGTTAGAAGTGAGGTGGGAGATATTTCTAGCTTGATAGGGGGAAAAGTAATCCTGACCGGATTGATTACTGATGAACCTAATATAAAAGACCAAGGAGTAAAATTAACTGTTCAAGCGGATTATTTTCAGATTAATGATGAAAAAATTGAAGCGCCGATAAAAGTTTTGGTGTCCACTGGTCTATTCCCAGAATTTAAGTACGGAGACTTAATCGAAGCTGATGGTAAATTAGAAGAACCAGAGAATTTTTCTACAGATAATGGTAAGGATTTTGATTATGTGGGGTTTTTAGCAAAAGACGATATTAATTATCAAATAAGTTTTGCTCAAGTAAAAATAATTTCTCGTGGGCACGGTTCTTTTATTAAGAAAAATTTATTTACTTTTAAAAATGCTTTTATTAGGAAAATAAATATATTTATCAAGGAACCAGAGTCGTCCTTGCTTGGTGGTTTGATATTGGGAGCCAAGAATTCTCTGGGGCAGGAGCTACAGGACGATTTTAGGAAAGCTGGCGTGTCTCATATCGTTGCCTTATCAGGATATAATATTACCATTGTAGCTATGGGAATTATGTCCGCCTTAGCATTTTTACCAAGGACTTTTTCTCTTTCTTTTGGTGTTTTGGGCATTATTTTATTTGCTATTATGACTGGGGGATCGGCCACAGTGATGCGCGCCTCAATCATGGCCGTATTAGTACTTCTGGCCAATGGCACTAACCGTAAATATGACATTATTAGAGCTTTGGCATTAGCGGGAGTTTTTATGTTAATTCAAAATCCTAAGATTTTAGTTTTTGATGTCTCTTTTCAATTATCCTTCATGGCCACCATTGCTTTAATTTTTGTTTCGCCGTTAGTAGAAAAAAAAGTTACTTTTATTACGACTAAATATAAACTTCGGGAATTAATTGTGGCTACCGTTGCCACGCAGATTTTTGTTCTACCTTTTATTCTTTATAGAATGGGTGGGCTATCCATCTATGCTTTATTCACGAACCTTCTGGTTTTGTCTGTCATACCTCTTATTATGCTATTGGGTTTCTTAGTGGGTATAATCGGTTTTATTTCTGCCACCTTGGCTATACCAATAGCTTTTTTTTGTTCTCTCCTATTAACCTATATGCTAAAAATTATTTATATATTTTCCCATTTACCATTAGCGAATTTAACTATTAATAATTTGCCTTTGTTTGTGATTATTGGTTTTTATTTGGTATTTTTTATTATTATCGGACGAAATTTGGAATTATTCAAAAAAGATGCTGAAGAATCTTAAAAAATATTTAAAATTATATTTTCTCTTAACTTTAATTATTATTAATTTAGTTATTTTTTATTCCATTTATTACACCAGTAAGCCAGAATTATTAGTGGCCTTTCTAGATGTGGGGCAGGGTGATGCTATTTTTATAAAAACACCAAATGGCCGGCAGATGCTCATTGACGGTGGAGCTAATAACGGAGTTTTGCGGGAATTGGGTAAGGTTATGCCTTTTT
>CAYUVX010000015.1:0-7749 GCA_964448325.1 uncultured Candidatus Saccharibacteria bacterium | reverse complement strand
CTGTTTTCCCGCCCATTTTATGTTCGGGCTGGCTGCTTCGCAATAGCATCCAAAGCCATTACTAATCCCTGTATTGGGCTATTGATAACATTCACAAACTGCGCATAAAGGGTTTCTTGTGATGGAATAAGGGCAATGGACAACATCTCCTCCTTGCTCATATATTTACCATCAAAAATTCCTCCAACAATAGAAAGGCTATCCTTAAACTTCTTTTGAAAGTTATAAACCTCTCGAGCGGGAGCAATCAAGTCAGCGCCGAAAGCCAAAGCCGTCTCGCCTACTATCTCAGGAATTTCTCCTTCAATTTTAGCGTCGTCAAAAGCCCTCTTGGCCAAAGTTTTTTTAGCAACCAAATAACCCACCTGTGCTTCTCGTAGCGCCCTTCTCATCTCCATAGTATTTTTCACAGAAAAACCTTTGAAGTTAAAAAAGACGACCGACTTGGAATCCTTGAGTAAATCAGAAACTTTCTCAATGATCTCTTTCTTTTTATCTTTTGTAATTGGCATGATTTTGGAAAATAAGGAATTGTTAAATTTTTTTAGTCTGGTTGGGTCCGGACAAAAAAATTAAATAATTCTTATTTTCCGATTAAATTAAAACGACCTTTATTAAAGCCGTCGAAACTAGAGCATGAAAGTATCTATATATAGTATACTTTCAACCTCGGCAGACTCCCTTCAATTAATTCAGGGCAATTAAAACTTACGTTATCTGCTGTCTTTGGCTTATGGGAAGACTATATACTATATGTATTAAAAAGTAAAGTTCAGTAAGCCGATTCACTTGGCTCATTAAGCTCTATTTGCCTAAAACCTTGGACAATTCTAGCAGAATAGGGCTATTTCAGCCCTATTGGTAAAAAGAGTCTTTAATGGTGCGAACAGGGTGAAAGAGTTTGGACCAAAAACCAGGTGCCATATTATTAATTTCAACCAGTTCTTCTGAATCAGTATCACTACTGAAAATCAAACTTCCAATAGCGGCTGATAGTGGCACTTCCCCCACCTCAGCTATCACCGCCTTAATAGGTAAAATAGTAGCCGGTTTGACCACAGGCAAATTAGCAAGGATAGGTTTATTTATTTGCGAGAATCTTTTATATTCTACAGCAAACTTTTCAAACTCAGCAACTGAAACAGTTTGTTCTTCAATATTATTAAGAGAAAAATTATTTCCACTAGTTCCCGCTATTTCCTTACCAGAAATATCTGTCAAAGTAACGGGGGTATTTATCCCAGCAAAGCCTAAATACTCAGTTGGGAAAATTACATTTTGCCCGGCCAAAATTATCGTATCCAAAGGAAAAGAAAAAGTCTGCCCAGCCGACTGTAGTTTCCAATCATATAAACTTATTTCGTATTCTCCTTGATTAAAAATACGCAAGGCTCCAGCTTGCTCTAGTGTTAAGAATAATTTAGCTTCGCTAATTTTTATTACTGTCCGCGAAACAGAATGTAAATCCCGACAAGTTCCATTCAACACCACATTATAATCCCCCGCATATTTATAAATATGCTCTACTTTTTCTCCCACACTTGATGAACCATCACCAAAAGTCCAGAGATATATGCATTTATTATTTGCTAAATCTGTAGAAACTTTATGCTTTGCTTCAAAGTTCACCGGCAAATCAATATATGACAGTCTATTCCGCCCCGCCGACACTTCAAAAATATTTGTCGGCTCAACATAATTACTCAAACTCTCCTGAATATAATGAACGGAAACAGCACCAGAACGAATAATAACGGTGGTGGTTGCGGTTGTGGTAGCCGTAGTGGTGGCGGTAGTTGTACTTGTATCACCTCCATCGTCCCCGTCATCCCCACAAATACCCCCAGTATCTATTCCCGTTTCATCTTGATTTTGAATACCATCAAAACATGTTTCGTCAGTATCCCCAGAACCATCACCAATGGTAATAAAATCTTTTATATTATTAAAGGTAATATCTCCTATTCCACTAACATTTTTAATATCTTCAATGTTAGTAAATAGCCCGTTAGCAGTTCGATAGTCAATAATTGCTTGAGCTTTAACGTCACCAATACCGGAAAGTATCTTAAGTTCTGTGATATTTGCAGTATTAATATTTATTTTAGCATCTGCCAAAGCAACATTTTGATTAATAAAATTGGGCACAAAAAATATCGCAACAATGGCGAATAAAAAAAGAAAAATATTTATTATTTTTTCCATCTATAAGTAGAGTAACAGTAAAGCATTCAAACACCTAACAATAAAATAAGGTACCTGTGGATAACTACCAAGGCTTAGCTTACAAAGGCTTAGCCTTTGTAAGCTAAGCCTTGGTAACTTTCTTAGAATTTAATTTCAATTCTAGTTTATCAGGGTCAAATTGTAGCCAATCAAAAAGTTCCTCCTTAAAATTAGTACCGTTACTAAAATATTCTGGGAATGCTTTTTTATTTAAAATAACACTTTGATATCTGTCATCGCTGAGGTAGTCCAGATAACTAGAATATCTATAATTATTCAAATACTTCTTAGCTTTTAAGATATCCGTTATTCCTTTCTCCTTCCAGTCTGATTGGATTAACTTTATCAAGTTTAAATGAATATAAGAAAATAAATATTTTAAGTACTCATCGGTATCAACGTGCTGTGCTTTAAAAGTGCCTTGCCATAAAGTACCATTTCTCTCATATTTATGATTAAAATATATAGAATAAGCGGTAAGAACCCGATGAAGAAATTTTGAAGTTCCACCTTCTGTGCGCTCCTTTAATAACAAATGGAAATGGTTTGGCATCAGAATATACGCACCAATATCTACCAAAGGTTCGCCCTGTTTTATTTTAGAAAGACCATAATAATCCTTATTAACTGCCCTCGTATCCCTCATATTTAAAGGCCTATCACCATTAGCTAAATACAATAAAATAGTAAACCTAAAATAATCAGCGTCATCTAGAAATATTTTTCGCTTTTCAGTTCCACGATTATATACGTGATAAAATTCATCCAAAGCAAAATCAATATTTCTCATTATTAACAAAGACTAACACGCTTTTACTTAATACCCTATTTATTTATCACCACCTGTGGATAACTACCAAGGCTTAGCTTACAAAGGCTAAGCCTTTGTAAGCTAAGCCTTGGTAAAAATCTCATTCTAGGAGAGTAAAGTCGTCGGATTTAAGATGTGAAAGCGGGTCAGTATTATCTCCAACATTATTATTATCTTTGATCATAGTACTTTTATCTTCCCCATCTTCGCTGTTAACATCTATTTCCAGAGCAATGACTTCAGCAAATTTAGAAGAAATTTTTACAAATAAAATTACTAGTATTGAAAAAACAATTATTCCAATAATTGCCAGTAAATATTTATCCATTACATTAACAATTTAGACTAGAGTGATAAGAAGCCTGGGTTAGAAAATGCCATAAATATTGAATAAAAGAAAATAAGAACGATAGATGCATACGGTAATACTATATATAATAAAGTAAATAAAGTTTTTTTAAATCTTATATTAATCTTATGAAGAAAAAGTGTATAAATTAAAACCAGTACAAGGGGAATAAAAATTAAAAGATATAAATCTATTCCCGCTGTCATTATTCCAACTTGCCTTAATATATTATCTAGAAAAATAAATAATTTATCAACAAATAATAAAGGAAAGATCCAGAAAAGCAAAAGATAAATTATTGTTATTAGCCAAAACTTTTTATTATCATTCATATTATTATTTATTAATTTCTATTAATCCTCTATTAGTAACAAACTGAATTAATTTCTGATCAGGATATACTTCTTTACTAATCTCTTTATTATCTTTAATTCTTATAACAGTTTTATCCTTTTTAACTTTATATATGTATATTATAGCATCTTTTCCTTGTTTAATACTCTGCGTAAAGGTTTTTAAAACTCCATTCTTATTTAACACTCTTTCAAAAGTCATTCTAGCATCCTTACCCCCACTAATTTCTGGAAAGGAAATATCATAATTAAGTTTTTTATCATTTTCCCTATTCACCTCAATTATCATTTTCGAATTATTACCAGCCGTATCTATAATTAAATAATCTGTAATTACACCCTTATTATTTTTTGTTTCTTTTTTATTAGCTTTTTCTTTTTTAACTGTAATTTCAGTACTAGTCAAAATCAAATTAGGCGTATTATCCTGACCAGCGACAACTAATTCAAATACTTCAGGGTCCACACTTAAAATAAATTCTGGTGGTATTGTGTCTTCTAAAATGTCTCCCGAAGTTATAGTTGTTGGTTCTACTATTAATGTATCCGTATTATCCCCCATTGCCGATAAAATAATATTTGGTACTTCTTCAGAAATATCCACTTCAGCGGTTGTGCTTATACTAGCAAGTGGAATATCACTAAAATATGAAGTAGAAACTATTTCCCCAGCTTGAAGTATTTTAATATGTGAACTAAAGCTACCCACGGCTGTGGCTTGAAGCTTAATTTCATAATCTCCCCCTGCTGGCAAATAGACAAATTTATTATTTTCAAAAATATTATATATAACATTCGGAATATTATCTTCTATATCTCCATTATTATCTGGCCCAGTATGATTCCCCTCTTGATCATAAATATTTACGGCGACTGGGCTATGGAAACTTAAAAAAGTTCCATCGGGTAATTGGCAGTCAGCATCGGAAGCGGACATATTAGAATGAGCAGAAAAATCAAAAGCACTTTCCTGTTCCGAAAGTAATGAAGCAACTAATTCCTTTACACCGCTTGCGCTCGGCATCTGAGAATGCTTTGCTTGAACCATATAATATTGTTCCGAAGCAGGAATAGCCTCCGCACTTCTCATGGGTACTGTACCGTCACCAGAAATATAAGCAATATCAAATTCCGGGTCTTGATCATCTTGTTTACCAAAGGTAAAAAACTTACCCATAGTTGGCGTACCACAACCGACAATATTATAAGTTTTTACTCCATAGTCAGCCGGATCCATATTATCTAAAGTATTATGAATATTTGGTGCAGTATCAAGAAGTAAATCATTCCTTCCAGTATTTTTTAGAAATGCATTACTTTGACCAAAAGAAAGTCTGCCCGCATTGTTATCATTATCATAATCATTGATATCATAAATATAATATGAGTAATCAGGCAGGCTTGTAGAAAAATACGCCTGACTTGGTAACAGTTGATAAATAGCTGGGATATTTTGAGCAAGTTCTTGTATTTTATTTGGGTTCAAGCCAAGCCAACCAAACTTGATACCTAAATTATCACCAGACATTAATGTAGAGAGAGTACTAGGCGCTCCTAAATGTGGAGTAGCAATATCTATAAATTTATCCACCTTATCCTGCCCATAATTCATAATATAATATTTAGATAAAAGCCCGCCCATACTATGAGCCACAATATCTACCTTATCTGCTCCCGTTTGTAATAAAATTTCGTCTATTCTATCTTTCAAAGAAATTAACATTGGTGAATAGACATTGGACACACTACTTACAATATTTAACCGCCAATCATAGGGAAAAACAAATAAATCTTCTCCCTCTACATAACCACCATCTTCTAATTGTTGAATTAAACCACCAAAGAAATCTGTGCTTTTTAAATTTAAGACATCTAATGTTCTAAAAATATCCGTCGGTAACATTACAGGAAATGACATATTTGGCTGACCAATTTGATTTAGAGCTAATTCATCCAAATAATCATCCGTCCCGGGCTTAAAAGCTTTAGCTAAATTCGGCCAAACTTCTGTTTTAGCATCATCATTCCTATTCAAATAACTAGCTAAAATACCGGGGATAATAATCACGGGGTTCTTTTGAACGAGGGGAATATCCAAAGCAGGATCCGTAATCAGCCATGGGGTGAAGTCCACATTTGCAGAGACACCATTCCATTCATCCTCATCCAGATCCCAATCACTATCATAAGGACCGCGAGCGTCGCCCCAATAATTATTTTTGGCATCTATTATTATTCCACTGTCATTATAAATACCGTAACCATTGTTATCTTTTATTACACTATTACTTATCGTCGTCACTCCTACACTATGGTGTATACCGCTTGTTTTACTGTAGCTAATTACAGAATTCTGCACATTCAATGCCCCACCATTATTATAAATATTTGCCTGCCAAGCATAATACTCACTAGTATTGGCCAGAGCTAGCTTAATAAAAAGCCTTTGAAAAATATTCAGAACAAGGACAGGTGGTGGCTCAAAACCGCCATAAGCAAAAAACGTGTGATCTAGATTCACCACTCCATCAGTATGCATAATCATCCCCATCCAGTCCCCAGGTACTGGCGAGGTTTTTTTCCCATCACCGTTTGTATCACCACTAATTGTATCATCTTTATATGAAGTAAAATAAATCGGCTCGTCTTTTGTCCCCTGAGCATTCAAAATACCTGAAATAGAAATACTATCTTTCTGCGACACTTTACCTAGCTTTATCACCACACCCGGTTCCAAAGTCAAAGTAACACCGGTATTTACACCAAGCTCGCTCACCACATAGGGGCTATCGGCTTTTGTCCAAGTTGTATCGGCGCTCAAATATATTCGACCGACAATAGTTTCCGCAAATATTTTATTTGTCGGAATAATAAGGAGAAGTAAAAATGCAAAAATAAAAAGAGCTCGGCTTAGAACTCCCTTAATATAAATATGTATCATTAAAATTTTAATTAAAAGCTATTATTAAAATAAAGTTATCACTTCTCTCTGCCCACTATAACAGCCAATACTGAAATCAACTAGCTCAAATATCCTCAAAAGTGGATAACTCACCAAGGCTTAGCTTACAAAGGCTTAGCCTTTGTAAGCTAAGCCTTGGTATTCTTACTATAAACCTCCACTGTCTTTTTTATCATTTCTTGCTTGGTAAATTCTTTTTTAATTTTTGACTGGATATTTTCACCAATTAACTTTATCTTTTCTGGATTGTTTATTAGGAAATCTATCGCCTTTCGTATCTCCGTTGGTTCCCTAGGGCGTACCAAAATACCACTCTTGATATCTTCTATTATTTCGGGAATACCACCAACCCCACTAGCGATAATTGGTAACCCAGCTTGCCCCGCTTCTAGCAGAACATATGGTAAAGCCTCCGTAATAGAAGTAAGAGTAAATATATCAAATGCCTTCAGATACTTTTCCGCTTCAGGTATTCTACCCACCATAAAGATAATATCTTGCAAATTATACCTATTTATCCTAGCTTGTAGCTTCTCCCTTCTCTCACCATCACCAATAACAATAACAATCGGCAAGCTATTTCTATCATCTATCGCCATATCCATAAGGTGCATGGCCTCAATTAAATATTTAAGTCCCTTATTCTTATGTAATTCAGAGATAGTTCCTAGCCATAATTTATTTTTTGCTTCTGAATCTACTGGTAATTTCTCACAAATTTTTTCCCTAGCAATATCCCTACTCAAAAAATCAATCTCCCCTATTCCATTTTTTATAACCTCCACTTTTTTCAAAGCCCCTTTGCCCTGAGGACACTCGAGAGGGTTGCCATTTTTTATAATCTGATTCTTAGTTTGCTCTGACACCATGATGGTTTTATGAGCCAATAATATTGTCAGACGATGAAGAAAATATATAGCTTTCTTTTGCCACCCACTTCTATCTTCATTGAAAGCCCAGCCGTGACCGGTAAAAATTATTTTTCGGATTCGTAATAGCCGTCCAGCCAGCGCCCCCAGTAAACCCATCTTTGAGCTATTCAGGTGGA